>NZ_JBQERO010000003.1:0-275950 GCF_056535125.1 Ruegeria sp. O4
TCAACCGTCTTTCCAGTCCGTCAGGCCAACCTCAGTTGCGCCGGTGAAGGGGGTTCTAAGTATTACTCTCAAAACCCGCAAGCGGAAAATGACGTTATTGGTCTTTTTTTTGAATTTTCTTTGTTTATTGTTTTACTTCAACGGCTTACATTCATTCAAAATTGACCTCCACCCTTCTGTCCGGGTACTATTGGGCACGATCTGACTGGCAAGCCCCATGAGACAAAATGGGCCGACACAAGATATAGAGACTCCGCGATTTCAAGATACAAGTCAGGGCGACTCGAAACGGGAAAACGAGTCGGAACTGCGGCCAGAATCCGGTCAAAAACCTCTCACCCCCGCCGGACGCCTAATACTGCGGGTCGCTCCCTGCCGGGATGTGGACGGAACAGGCACGATGTCCGCTATTGAACGCCCTGTCTTGCGCATCGCCTAAAGATGCGGTCAGGTTCCACCAATTCACTCTTCGATCCGAAAGCAGATCAGCAATGGCGCGCAACATTCAGTTTCCTTTGGTCAGAACCGTCGGATTTGACGGCGCGCTGGTGACCTTTGCGGATAGGATGACCGACACCGCGAACCGGGCAGCACTGGCGTTTCGGTCTGAAGTCGATCGTCTGCACTGGGATGAGGTGACCGAGTCGTCAGCCTCCCTGGGCTCAGCCTTTGTTCGGTTCGACACGCAGCGCATCTCTCATCAGAAGATGCTGCAAAAGCTTCGGGATCTGGTTGACCAGAAGGACTGGTACACTACACCCCTGCCCGCGGGTCGCAGGTTGTGGCGCGTTCCGACGGTTTACGGGACCGACCTTGCGCCCCAGCTTGACGATGCCGCCGCTGCTGCCGGCCTGTCACCGGAAGAAGCAATACGTCGGCTTGGACAATCCCGCGTGCGGGTTCTGACCATCGGCTTCGCTCCGGGGCAGCCTTATCTTGGGCCTCTGGGACCCGAATTCAACATTCCCCGGCTGCAAAGCCTGACCCCCATGGTGCCGGAAGGGGCTCTGGTTCTGGCGATCTCGCAATTTGTTCTGTTTTCCGGGCCGACGCCAACCGGGTGGCGGCATATCGGGCAGACCGCCTTTCGGTGTTTCCGTCCCGAAAGGGTCGAGGCCTTTACCCTTAGACCTGGCGATGAACTGTTGTTCGAGCCCGTTTCCCGCGACGTTCTGGAACACATCAGAGTCAACAACGAGGACGGCACAGGCGGCGCAACCTGTGAGGAGATCGCGCCATGAGCCTGATCGTCCACCGGATTGGCCCGGCCTGCACCATTCAGGATCAGGGGCGCACAGGTTTTCTGGATCAGGGGCTGTCCCGATCAGGGGCCGCGGATATTCTGGCCTTGCATGAAGGGGCGGCGTTGCTGGATCAAAGCCCAAACCTTGCGGCGCTGGAGATGGCCGGGATGGGAGGCGAGTTCGAGGCGACGCATAACACGCGCATCGCCCTGACTGGCGCACGAATGCAGGCCAGCATTGATGGCAGCCCTGTCGCCTGGAACGCCTCGCACCAACTGAGCGCCGGGCAAAGGCTGGTCATCGGGGCGACGCTGGCTGGAAACTACGGCTATCTGCATCTGGGCGGCGGTATTGATGCCGAGGTTTTTCTGGGGTCCCGCTCCACCCATCTGACAGCGCGGATTGGCCGGGCGTTACAGCAGGGTGACAGGCTGACCTGTGGACCGGATGCAGGCAACAGCGGGATGAAACTGGCTGCTGTCGAGCGGTTTTCGGGCGGGGTGCTGCATGTGGTTGCCAGTTTTCAGACATCTTTGTTTGACGGCGCGACGCTTGAACGGTTTGCCCAAACCAATTTCCGGCGCGGCGCACGCGCCAACCGGATGGGCATGCAGGTGGACAGCGACGGTGACGGCTTTGCCGCCTCGGGCCAGCTGAATATCCTGTCCGAGGTGATCACCCCCGGCGATATCCAGATGACCGGCACTGGCGATCCGTTCATCCTGTTGCCGGAATGTCAGACCACGGGCGGGTACCCTCGTATCGCGACCGTTCTGCCATGCGATATGTCCCGCGCGGCACAGACACCCGCAGGCGGCGACATCCGGTTCGAATTTGTCAGCATGGAACAGGCTGAAGAAATGCACAAAGCGTTCCTGTCAGACCTTGCGCGCCTGCCCTCAAAAGTCGAGGCACTGGTGCGTGATCCCCATGACATACCGGACCTGTTGTCCTACCAATTGATCGGCGGAGTGATCTCTGCCACCGACTAAGGAGATGTGCCAATGCCAAGCGTCGATCTGAATGCCGATATGGGGGAAAGCTTTGGTCCCTGGAAAATGGGCGATGACGAAAGCCTGTTGAAAATCATCACCTCGGCCAACATCGCCTGTGGGTTTCATGCCGGTGATCCGGATGTGATGGCATCAACGATGAAACTGGCGGCCGAAAACGACGTAGGCATCGGCGCGCATCCCGGCTTTCCAGATCTGCAGGGGTTTGGCCGGCGGAACATGAAGCTGCCCCATGACAACCTGTGCAATCTGGTCCGGTATCAGTTGGGGGCCGCAATCGGCATGGCCACGGCGGTTGGTACCAAGGTACGGCACCTGAAACTGCACGGGGCGCTGGCCAATATGTGTTCAGCCGATATCAATATGGCGCACGCCTGTTATCAGGGTGCACTGGATGTTGATCCCGATATCATCGTCATGGTGCTGGCCGCGACAAAACAGGAAGAGGCCGTGCGTGAACTCGGGTGCAATTGGGTGGGCGAGATTTTCGCCGACCGTGCATATAACGACGACGGAACACTGGTTGATCGCAGCCTGCCCGGCGCCGTCATCCACGACGCCGACGTCGCCGGACCTCGCATCCTGAACATGGTCCGCGAAGGTGCGATCATCACCGAAAGCGGCAAGCGGCTGGAAACGTCCATCGACACGATCTGCCTGCACGGGGATGGTCCAACTGCCGTTCAGATTGCCCGCTCAGTTCGCGAAAGCCTGATCGGGGGAAGTGTCGAGGTGACGAAATTCACCCGCTGAACATCATGCGTTAACGTCAGCAACCCAATTTCACGACTGTTGCCCGCACAGGTCTCAGCGCCTAGCATGGCGGGCAAGCACATGTTCTGAAAACCACAATTTCAAGCGATGCCTTGCTGCAGTCAGGGCTTCGTGCACGGAGGTAGTCGAATGTCCTTTGATCTGATGTCCTATCAACCCCGGGGCGACAAGAAGAACTCGGACTTCTTTGCGGAATACCTGCCGAAAATCTACGAGCGCCGGACAAGCTCGGGAATTGCCGATCAGGTCGGGCCAATGCGCGCGATCTGTATGCAGGTCGAAACCGGCGCGCTGTTCGATACGCTGGTCGAGCTTTACGTGATGACACCCTATCGCCACACCGCCAGCTATCTGGGGCAGACCCACAAATTTTCGGTCCTGCATTCGCATCCCGATTATCCCGCGCTGATCGTGATGGCCCCGCTCAGCCCCGGTTTCGAAGACTTCATTCCCCGCATCAATCGCATGTACCCGCTGGCCCGCAACACGCCGCAAACGCGGTATGTTGGCGAGGTTTTCGGCGCCAGCGATCTGAAGGCGCTGACCGGGACGCTTGAGGATCAGAATATCCGCTTCGAATATGCAGGAGACACAGAAAACCCGTTCTACACATTGGACGGCTTCCGCTTTACGACCCCGTCGGATTTCACCTGCAACCGGGTCGGGTATTCGACACATGACTTTAACGACACAGACGGCCTCGGCCTTGGTGATCGCGTGTTATTGAGCGACGCGGAACAGGCGCGGCTGGATCAGGCAGCCGCGTTCGGGTCGGACAGCAAAATCGCGCCTTTGATGCTGGGCATCGATCATCTGGCGACCCGCGTGCTGGCGGGTGAGCGCGAGGATGCGATCCTCGAATTCCTGACCATGGTGCCCTACTATTTCTGGGGGGCTTACAACATCTTCGACATGAACTCGTCCACCAATGTGAACCGCAACGCCAATGTGGACGATGACAAGAAATCTCCGGCCAAGGTTTTCACCGCCAACAACACGCCGTCCTTCGTCAACTCATTCGCCAAGCTGCCGATGCCGACCGAGGATTTTGTGCGCAATTTTGGCCGCCGCCTGCATCACATGGCCGTCGAGATCAAGGATGGCGACCATGGCGCCGGGGAAAAGAATGTCGACTTTGTCGTGAACACGCTGAAGGACAAGGGCGTGCCGTTCCTGGCCCATGTGGTGGGCGAATGCAAAGACGACCCGAACCTGAAACAGATTTTCTCGAAACACTCGCAGAATACGCTTCTGATCACCGAATATATCGAGCGGTGTCACAAGTATGACGGGTTCTTCACCAAGGACAATGTCGCCGCCCTGACCGCCGCCGCGGGACAGGACGAGCAATATCAGCACGGTCACGTCTTCGATTAAAAAAGGGCCGCGGATTACCGCAGCCCAGACCCAACAGGAGAGATTATGCCGGACCTTATGATGGCCCGATCATAAAACAGGTGACATTGCGGGCTTGCAGACGACGACACGCCAGATCGGCCTGTTCCCGCGTCATGCCCTGGAATGTCGCATCAAATCCGCGCGAGCTCTGACTGACCTTGCGCAGACTGCCATCCAGCGTGGTCATTTCCGACAGCGCCGTTTTCAGCAGGATCTTCTCGGCCTCATATCGTGTGGTGTAGCGGCCCACATTGACCCCCCACAGATGCCCACCGGACGAGGACAGGCGGGTAATCACTTCCTGCTCGGGCTCTGGTGGGCTGGCGGGCTCGGTCGAGGCCAGCACCAGATTGTCCGGGCGCAATGCCGGGCGGGTGTCCGACGTTTCAACCGGCGGGGCGGTTGGGGCAACATCCGCTTCGGCAATCGCTGCGGCAATGCCGCTGCTGATACGGTCGCTGTTCTGGTCTGCCGATGCAGCAACCGCACTTGCAACCTGTGTCCCGGCACTCGGGCGCCCAAGCGGGCGCAGGCTGGATTTCGGTGCTCCGCTCAGCGCTGCGACCTGGGTATCGCCCCCCAACCCGACATTGCCCGCATAGACCGGGCGCTCAGGTTTGCGGATAGGTGCACGAGACGGGGCACGGCGAAACCCCAGATCCAGCAGTTCCGCAACTTTGGCATTCCGCGACGCCCCGGATTTACCGCCAAAGACAGTTGCGATGATACGCTCATCCTTGCGTTTGGCCGACGCCACCAGGTTGAACCCCGCCGCACGTGTGTATCCGGTCTTGATCCCGTCCGCGCCTTTGTAGGCAGCCAGCAGGCGGCGGTTGGTGTTGGGAACCGTCTTGATACCGGCATCCGTCGATTGGCGCGAGAACAGGTTATAATACTGCGGGTAATCATACAGCAGATGCCGTCCCAGTGTGGTCATGTCGCGCGCGCTGGACAGGTGCCCTGCCTCAGTCAGACCATGCGCATTCTTGAAGGTCGTGCGGCTCATCCCCATCGCTTTGGCGGTTCGGGTCATACGGCGGGCAAAGGCCGCTTCCGAGCCACTGATGGCAATGCCGATCGCCGTGGCGGCGTCGTTCGCCGATTTTACCGCAGCGGCGCGGATCAGATAGCGGAACGCAATCGTCTGGCCCGCGCGCAGGCCCAGCTTCGACGGGGGCTCGGCTGCTGCCTTCTGGGTAATCCGAACGGGTGTATCCAGTGTGATTTCGCCGTTTCGCACTGCCTCAAACGCGATATAGAGCGTCATCATCTTGGTCAGCGAGGCCGGGTGCAGCCGCGCATCCGCATTTCGTGAATGCAGCACCTCGCCAGTTCGGGCGTCAATCACCATAGCTGCATAAGGCGCCGCTATGGACCTGAGCGGCGTAAACGCCAGCACACATAGCAACGCTATAAGGAAAAAGCCCATTCGGGCCGGAACTGTCCGCCGAATCTGCACGATCTTTGCCTCTGTCTGCCTCGCGCTGCCGGGTTTTCCCGGTCAGCAAAAATTATTTTATTGTCCCCAAGGCTATCACAGCGACCCAATGAAATAAACCGAAAGCTGAGGTTTTCGCAGCTTCGATTTGCTTCTGGACTGAGGCTATATCTTGCGAAATTCCCCCTCAGAACCACCAAATGCGCGATAAAGGCGAAACTGCGTCAGGATGCGGCAGGGTTTATGTGAAACTGAGGCGAAAAGGCAACATCACTTCAGGTTGCCCAGCAGATCGGTCAGATCGCCCAAATCTCTCAACTCGCGGAATCGGGGGCTGTCGACAGGGGCTTCGGCATGTTCCACCTCCCAGACCAGACCGTGGGGCACGTAGACACCCCAGCACCCGGCCTGAATCGGGGCAACGACATCTGACCGCATGGAATTGCCGATCATCATTGCGGCAGTCGGGCCATCACCATGACGGTCGAATACGAACCGATAGGTTTCGGGGGTCTTTTCGGAAACGATTTCCACACCATCGAACAGATCACCCAGCCCGGACTGGGCCAGTTTGCGCTCCTGATCGATCAGATCACCCTTGGTGATCAAAATGACCCGATACGCATCGGCAACGCCTTCGACGGCCTCGCGGGCATGGGGCAACAACTCGATGGGATGGGCCAGCATCTCTTGCCCCGCTTCGATCAGCTGCCGGATGACCCAGGCCGGAACGCGGCTTTCGGTAACTTCGATCGCCGTCTCGATCATCGACAGGACAAATCCCTTGATGCCATACCCATAGTGCTGAATGTTGCGCTTTTCAGCCGCAAGAAGTCGCTCCATCAGGTGATCACGATTGGCATGATCGGCCAAGAGTTCAGCAAAACGAGCCTGCGTCAGCTGAAAAAACCGTTCGTTATGCCAAAGGGTGTCGTCTGCATCGAACCCGATTGTCGTCAGCTTGGTCGTCATCCTGTTTACGTCCGCTTGCTCTTTTCACCGGCCATGCACACGTTATATAAGCGCCAAGATAAACCCCAAGCCTGAATCGGACAGTTGCACACGATGCTTGAATTGACCTGGATGATGTCTGACAAGCCGGACGACGACAGTGACGCGTCCGTCCTGGTACAGACACGCCCAAAAACCAAGCGTCCGCCTTTATACAAGGTCCTGTTGCTGAACGACGATTATACACCGATGGAGTTTGTGGTGCATGTGCTTGAACGCTTCTTCGGCATGACCCATGCGCAGGCGTTCGAGATCATGCTGACCGTTCACAAGAAAGGCGTGGCCGTAGTCGGTGTTTTCAGCCACGAAATTGCCGAGACCAAAGTTGGTCAGGTGATGGATTTTGCCCGCAGGCACCAGCACCCTTTGCAATGCACAATGGAACGCGAAGAGTAAGGCCTTTGGCCTGACGCGCGCGCCTCTCTCAGCCGGAATTGCCCATGTCCCCTCGTCTGGAACTTGCCCTGCAAAACGGCCTGACGCTGTCCCCCCCTCTTAGCGTGATCTGCCCCACGCCCGACCATGATCTGTCTGCGCTGGCGGGCGGCGCACAAGTTGTGCAGCCCTTCAAACCATTTCACGACCATTTCGCCGCGCAGGGTTTTGAAACGGTGCCCGACGCAGATGGCCCCTGTCAGGACGCCATTGTCTTTCTGCCCCGCGCCAAGGCACTGGCCCGGTCGCTCATTCATCAGGCCTGTGCGCGGGCGAGCGGCCTGATTGTCATCGACGGTGCCAAGACCGATGGTGTGGACAGCATATTGAAGGATGTGCGCAAGCGGGTTCCGGTCGAGGGACCGCTTTCCAAAGCACATGGCAAGATTTTCTGGTTTCAGGCCGATGATCAGGCCTTTGCGGACTGGGCCGCGCCGAAACATCAGATGGTTGACGGATACCACACAGCGCCGGGTGTGTTTTCAGCGGACGGGATTGATCCTGCCTCAGCCCTGTTGCTGAAGACTCTGCCTGACCGGCTTGGTCCCTGCGTGGCCGATCTGGGTGCGGGATGGGGGTATCTGTCTGCGGAAATCCTGAAGCGCTGCGGGATAACCTCGCTGCATCTGGTCGAAGCTGACTATGCGGCCCTGACCTGCTCGCGGCTTAATGTCACTCAATCCCAGGCGCATTTCCACTGGAGCGATGCCGTATCCTGGACCGCCCCGGAACCTATCGACACCGTTGTGATGAACCCGCCATTCCACACGTCTCGCAGCGCGGATCCCGCCTTGGGGCAAGGGTTTATAACCTCCGCCGCCCGCAATCTGACACGCAACGGAACCCTTTGGATGGTCGCCAACCGGCACCTTCCTTACGAAGCTACACTGAACGAACATTTCGCTCAGGTCGGTGAAATTGCCGGCGACAACCGGTTCAAGGTATTCCAGGCCTCTCGCCCTCGGCGTTAAGGCCCGTTAACCTGCGCCCCAATTCAGGAGGATTCGGATGTCCTTTTCCATCGCTGGCAAGACAGCAATCGTAACGGGCGGGGCCAGTGGCATCGGCCTGGCCATCGGGCGGCATTTCGCGGATGCGGGCGCAAATGTCATGTTTGCCGACATAGATGAAAAACGCCTGATCGACGAGCTTGGAGAACAGGCCGAAGGCAGCAATATCCGGTACTTTGCGGGCGATCTGCGCGAAAAGCTGACCATAGCCAACCTGTTATCTGCGACGCTGGATGCGTTCGACCAGGTGGATATTCTGGTCAACGGCGCACGGCAAGTGATCCCGTCTGATCCGCTGGATCCGGATGACGATTCGATGCGCACCCTGCTGAACCAGAACCTGATGCCCGCCTTGCGGCTCAGCCAGTTGGTCGCAAATCGCATGATCAAACAGGCCGACGGCGATGTCGAAAACCCGGCGGGGACGATCATCAACCTGTCCTCGATCGCTGCCCGGCGGACCCACCCCGATCTGATGGCCTATTCCGTTTCGACCGCTGCACTGGATCAGCTGACCCGGTCCCTTGCGGTTGCGCTGGCTCCGAAACGGATCCGCGTCAACTCGATCGCGCTGGGTTCGGTCATGAGCGCATCGCTGCAATCGACCCTCAAGGACAATCGCGACTACCGCGTCGATATCGAAAAGCACACGCCCCTGGCCCGCATCGCCTCGGCCACGGAACTGACGGAAACCGCGCAATATCTTGCGTCTGATGCAGCTGGTTTCGTCACCGGACAGATCCTGACAATCGATGGTGGCCGTACCTTGCTTGACCCGGTCGCAGCCCCTGCACATTAAGACCCATGTTCGAAACAGAAAAATCTACCGCCTCCGCCTGGTTTCGCCAATTGCGCGATGACATCGTTGCAGCGTTCGTAGCCCTTGAAGACAGCCACACCGACGGGCCGTTTGCCGATGCCGCACCCGGACGGTTCGAGGTCAAGGAAACCAAACGCCAGTCGGACGATGGGTCAGACACGGGCGGCGGGCTGATGTCGGTCATGCGCGGCGGGCGTGTGTTTGAAAAGGTCGGTGTCAATGTCTCGACTGTCTACGGCACGCTGGGCGAACGTGCGCAACAAGCGATGGCGGCGCGCAAAGGCATCCCCGGAATGACCGAAGACCCGCGCTTCTGGGCGTCGGGTATCAGCCTTGTGGCCCATATGCAGAACCCCCATGCCCCGGCGGTCCACATGAATACACGCATGTTCTGGACACCCCATGCCTGGTGGTTCGGTGGCGGCTCGGACCTCAACCCCTGCATCGAGTATGACGAGGACACCGCGCATTTCCATGCCACGCAAAAGGCGCATCTGGACCCGCACGGACCCGCCCACTACCCGCGCCTCAAGGAATGGGCTGACGAATATTTCTATATCCCTCACCGCAAACGCGCGCGCGGCGTCGGCGGGATCTTCATGGACGACTATTGCACCGGTGACTGGCAGGCGGATTTTGCCCTGACACAGGATATTGGCAGGGCCTTTCTGCCCGCCTTCCTTCCCTTGGTTGAAAAGCGCCGCGTTCAGAACTTCTCAGAGGCGGACAAGACCACCCAACTGGTGCATCGCGGCCTTTATGCGGAATACAACCTTGTCTATGACCGGGGCACAAAATTCGGTCTGGAAACCGGGCATGACCCGGATGCCGTTCTGATGAGCCTGCCTCCGATGGCAAAATGGGTCTGACGATCAGAACGGGTCCGTGATGAAATTGTCGTAGCAATAGTTCTGCGCCGACACCGCCGACATGTTTGCTCCGACTTTCTTGACCGTGATCGAATAGCCGGGTTTCGTATCGGCCCCCGGCGGCGGAGTCATGGAAAACTGCACCGTTCGCACGCCGGGTTCATACGCCCGCCAGATATAGATCCTCTGCGAGTTCGGAACGCCCAGTGTGCGAATGGCATAATCTCCGATCCCGCACCAATAATTGACCGGCGCGGATGAACCGACAGCCTTTACTTCGTAAACCCCGTCCGGCAAGGGCGTGATCTCGGTTCGGAACTGCGGCCGGACTGACAGGCCGAACCCAACGGCCCCGGCCACCGCAGGCGTCATAACAAGTGTGGCAGCGATGAATGGCTTGAGAAAACGCATGATCCAGATATCCCGAAACAATGGCACCAATACCGATAGCATAACCACGACACCCTGCGAGTAAAGTGGGGCAAACCAGCTGCGCCGGCACAGTTATCCGGGGAAATTCCACTATTCATATCGCCGGAAACAAGTACACTACCCCAAAGAATTAATAACGCATCAAACTGTCGGCAGTTCCGTTGAACAAGAGTTTTCCAAAAGACTGGTTCGATTTCCCACCCGAGAAATATGCGGATCTGGGGGCGATGTTCTATCTCGCGGGTCTGACAAAAACGCACCAGAAACGTAACCTTGCGCAAGTTCTTTATGCGTTCGAAACCCCGTTCCGCCTGGGCCAATACCAGATCTTCAGGCAAAATGGCTTTCCCCGCGGATTTGTCACTTTTGCCGGTCTCAGCCCCGACGCCGAATATCGCTATGCGGTGAAAGAAACCTCACTGACAGACAAGGATTTTACCAGCGGGTCTTCCTTCTGGATCATCGACCTTGTCGCGCCGTTTGGACAGACCAGCCAGATTGTTGATATCCTCAAGCAAGAGATCCCGCATCCGCGCGTGCGCACCAACCGAATGGACAGCGACATGACACGCAACCGGATTGTCGAATGGACACGGGACGATGCAGGCGAGGTTCATATGCGCCTGTACCGAAAGAAGGAATTTGAGCGGATGCTGCAACAAGGCGAGGTCTAGTTGGTTTCAGTTCCGATCACAGGTGAATTGACCGGCAACGTGACCGGGTCCCCACCCAATGTGGCGATGGGGCAACCCACGCTGAACAACGGAAACTTTACACCGCTCACCCAAACCTGGACAATTGCGACACCCCCTGCCAACGGTACAGCCACGATCGACCCAAATACCGGTGAGTGGACCTATACGGTCGATCCGACGTTTTTCGACAGCCTCGACAATGGTGAAGTTGTTTTTGATTCCTTCTTCATCAGTGTCTCGGGAACAACGCAAGCCGGTCCGATTACACTTCCGTTTACCGGCTCCCCGGACCCGGTAGAGGTGGTCATCCGGATCGAAGGCGTGTGTTTCGTAGCCGGAACCCTGATCGAGGCCGAAAACGGCCCCCGCGCCATAGAGACCCTGAAGGTCGGGGACAAGGTGGCGACAGCCGATCACGGGTTGCAACCTGTTCGCTGGATCGAAAGCAGCACGATCCCACCCGACCGATTACGCAATGAACCCGCAATGTGGCCCGTTCGCATCTCGGCAAGCAGTCTGGGATCCAACACACCCTCGCGGGATCTTCTGGTGTCTCAGCAGCACCGTATTCTGGTGAAAGGCCCCCGGGTCGAACTGCTTTTCGGAACCACCGAAGCGCTGGTTGCCGCCAAGCACCTGTGCAGATGGCCCGGAATAGGGCTCGATACCTCGGTTGAAACGGTCGAGTATCTTCACATCCTGCTGGATCGGCACGAAATCCTCTCGGCGGATGGGGCACAGGCAGAAAGCCTGTTTCTGGGGGAAGAGGCGCTACATACCCTTTCATCCGACGCGCTCCAGGAACTGGCCGCCATATTTCCCGACCGTCCCTCCTCTGGCCATCAGGGGTTTGGGCGCGCCGCGCGCCTTATCCTGCTGGAACACGAAGCCCGCGCACTTGCCTGAGGTCAGGTGCCAGTCCCGATACGGCCACCGACATTCTGCGGGGCCAGTGCAACCGTCTTGATCACGGCATGGCACGTGCTGCCCGGCTGCAAGTTCAACGCCGCAACTGACCGGCGCGTGACCCGTGCAAGAACAGTCCCAGCCAGTGTCCTGACCGACACGATCGCTCCGGGACCTTCACCCGACCGGATCGAGTCGACCGTCCCGCTGAGCACGTTCAATGCCGACAGACCCTCGGGCTTTTGGACGGACAGGATCACCTCTTGCGCCGGAATGCGAATTCGCAGATGCGCGCCGACCTCCTGCCCGATACGTGGCAGAAACAGACGCGCGCCATTTGCGTTCAGCTCGGTCAACCCGTCAGCGTGGTGCTGGTGCACCTGCACTTCCAACACGGCCCCGACCGCGCGCACACCTGCGGGCGCCACGGACGGATCGGACAGAACCTCGGACGCGGGGCCATGGCGGACGACCCTGCCATCCTGCAAAGCGACAACCGATGTGGCCAGACGGGCCACCTCGTCGGCTGAGTGGGTCACATACAGGATCGGGACAGACACCTCATCCCTGAGACGCTCGAAATAGGGCAGAATCTCCGCCTTGCGGGCCTCGTCCAGCGCCGCAAGCGGTTCATCTGCAAGGATCAGTCGCGGGCTGGCCAGCAACGCCCTGCCTATCGACACGCGCTGTTTCTCGCCCCCTGACAACCCGGCTGGACGGCGATTCAGAAGGTGGCCGATCCCCAGCATCTCGATGACCTTTTCCGGGTCTTCACGCTGCGCGCTTTTGGGGGCGAACCAGCGGCCATAGGCAAGGTTCTGGCGCACGGTCAGATGCGGGAACAACCGCCCTTCCTGAAAGATATAGCCCAGCCGCCGCCGGTGCGGCGGCAGCCAGTGCCCGCGTTCGGTGTCAATCAACACCCAGTCATCCACGGCCACTCTGCCCGCGCGCGGCCGCAGCAATCCGGCCACCGCGTTGACAATCGTGGTCTTGCCCGACCCGGAACGCCCGAACAGCACAGTCACACCGGGTGGCGCGTCAAAACTGACCTCCAGATCGATCCCCGGCAGCTGATGATGCAAGCGAACGGACAGGCTCATGATCCGGCCACCCGCGCGGCGGCGCGCCGTCCCACATATTCCGACAGCAGTAACGCGCCCATGGCAATGACGATCGAGATCAGGACCAGCCGTGTTGCAGCAGCTTCGCCCCCCGGCACCTGCAAAAAGGCGTAAACAGCCGATGGCAATGTCTGCGTCTGGCCCGGAATATTCGACACGAATGTAATCGTCGCCCCAAACTCACCCATGGCCTTTGCAAAGGCCAGAATGGCCCCGGCGATGACACCGGGCAGGATCATCGGCAAGGTCACGGTCAGAAACACCATAAGCCGCGACGCCCCCAGCGTCGCCCCCGCCTGTTCCAGCTTCGGGTCCACCGCCTCGATCGACAGACGTATCGCCCGGACCATCAGCGGAAACGCCATGATACCAGCGGCCAGCGCGGCCCCAGTCCAGCGAAAGGCAACCACAATGCCGAACTCGGCCAAGAACCGCCCCAACGGCCCCTGAATGCCGAAGGTCAGCAACAGCAGATACCCCGTCACAACCGGCGGCAGGATCAAAGGCAAATGCACCAGACCATTCAAAACCTGCCACCCGGGGAACCGCCAGCGGGCCAGAATGTAGGCAACAAAAATGCCAAACGGCAAGGTCGCCAGCGTCGCCCAGAAAGACACGCGCAGCGACAGCTTCAGCGCTTCAACTTCGGCGGGACCCAACCACTCCAACGCGATCACCCGCCCGGCAGGGAAAATCCCTGCTCCTGAAAAATAACCATAGCAGCATCGCTGTGCAGATGATCCAGAAAAGCCCGCGCCGCACCTGTGGCATTACCTGTCATCGCCGCCGGATAGATGATCGGAGGGTGCAGGTCGGTCGGAAAACTGGCCACAACACTGACCCGCTGTTCCGCCTGCGCATCCGATCGATAGACGATCCCCAGAGGCGCAGCACCCGTTGCCACAAAGGCCAGAGCAGCGCGCACATTGTCGGTTTGTGCCACTCGGTCCTGCACCGCCTCCCACAGGTTCAGCCCCTGCAAAGCCGCCTTGCCGTAGATACCGGCGGGCACCGCATCGACCAGCGCCATGGCCAGAAAGCCTTCGCCCAGCTCGGCCCTGAGGTCATGAACCACCCGAATGTCGCCCAGAACAGGACGCCCCGCAGCGCCGATCAGAACCAGACTGTTGCCCAGCAAATCCGACCGTGTCCCTGGCTGCAACAAGCCCTGCTGTTCCAGATAATCCATCCAGTCGGCATTGGCCGAGATGAAAATGTCCGCAGGCGCACCCTGCTGAATCTGCCGCGCCAGCACCGAAGACGCTGCGTAAGACACGGTGACATCCTGCCCCGTCCGCTCTGTGTATTCCGTTGCGATTTCGTCCAAAGCGGTCTTGAGGCTGGCTGCGGCGAAAACCAAAACCCCTTCTGCCCCGGCCCGGACCGGAGCCAGCACAAATGCGCCAAGGACCAGTGCCACCATCCAGATACGGCAGGCGAAAGGTAGGATCATGTGTGCTCCCAACCGGAAAGTTGCAGTCTCTTCGGGCATATCGGAGGCCATAGGGCGCTTGCAAGCGCCTTTGATCTTTTCCAGACCACACGCCTGAAACCCACGCAGACCTGCCTCATTAGCCCATTCTCACCGAGGCTGGCGTCATTGAGGGCGGCATTTCCTATCCGCAACCCATCGCGGAATAAAAATCTCACAGACCCTCTTGCGCCCGCCCGCTGGCTTGGCTACATGCAGCGTCACGGGTGATTAGCTCAGTTGGTAGAGCGCTTCGTTTACACCGAAGATGTCGGGAGTTCGAGTCTCTCATCACCCACCATCCTTTCCCCACAATGTATCAAGGTCTTACGTGACTGGCACATTTTGCTGTGCTGAGCGTGAAACTGCGTCCGCTGCGCATTGATCGCCCGGCTGAATAAATAGCGTTTTCTTGATTAGTGACGCGTATCTCAGCATGATCCGGATATGTCGGTTGAAATGGACACGTGGCTGAACGACCTCGGATTGGGTCAGTACGCAAGTGCCTTTGCGGAAAACGACATTGATGCGCGGGTTTTGCCATTGCTGACAGGCGACGACCTGAAAGAGCTTGGGGTAAGCCTTGGTCACCGAAAGATCATCCTTGCGGCGGTTCAGGATTTGGTTGGCTCTGGGCGCCTGTCTTCATCAGCGCCAGCCGCAGGGGAGCCAACCAGCGAGAAAACTCAGCCATCCTCCGTTGATGATGTGCATGGCGAAGCTGCACCAGCGAAGAAGCCCATCGCACCTGCGGCTGAGCGGCGTCATCTGACAGTCTTGTTCGCTGATCTGGTCGGCTCGACGGAGTTGACCAACCGATTTGATCCCGAGGACATGCGGGATCTGCTACAGAACTATCAGGATACCGTCGCCGGGGCAGTGAGCAGGTATGGTGGCTATGTCGCGAAATATCTTGGCGACGGTCTTCTTGTGTTTTTCGGCTGGCCAACAGCCTACGAAGATCACGCCATTCGCGCGATAAAGGCGGGGCTTGAGTGCGTCCGTCGGGTTGAAGAGCTCAACGCCCCTGACGGTGAGCGTTTGTCAGCCAGACTGGGTATTGCCAGCGGCGATGTCGTGGTCGGTGACACGATCGGCGAAAACTCGTACGAAGAAGGTGCCATGACCGGGCCGGCGGTCAATCTGGCGGCGCGGATACAGGAACACGCCCTGCCAAACTCGGTGGTTTTGTCTGCAGAAGAAACCGAAGCCGCCTTGCACCGGATATTCGAGTTCGAGACCCTTGGATCAACTCAGTTGAAGGGTTTCAAAGACCCTCGGACCTTGTTGAAGGTCGTATCGGAACGCAGCGCGGAAAGCCGGTTTCGCGCGTCATACAAGGATGACGCTGGCAGCACCATGATTGGCCGGGACTACGAAAAGGGTATCCTGTTGCAATCGTGGCAACGTGCCCAAAACGGTCATGGTGAGGTCGTTCTGCTGTCGGGGGAGGCGGGGATTGGAAAGTCGCGCCTGACTGAGGGGTTTCTTGCGGACGTTACAGCGACCGGACAGGCCGATGTGATAAGGCTGAACTGCTCGCCCTATCTGACCAGCAGCCCCTTTCATCCGGTCACCCAGCGAATTTCACAGGATGCGGGCGTTGAACCGGATTTTGACGACAATCAAATTCTGGAACATGTCAGGAAGCTGCTGGAAGGCCGGGAAGGTCTGGACTGGGAACAGGTTCTGCCTGTCTTTGCAGCGCTGGTTGCGCCGCGCAGCGCGCTGGCTCGTGAAGTTCTCGAGATGTCGCCGCAGGAGCAACGCGACATAACGATCCAAACCCTGATCCATGCGGTGCAGGTCCGGGCAAGTGTACGCCCGGTTATTCTGTGTGTTGAAGATGCACATTGGATCGATCCCTCGACGCAAGCCCTGCTGGAGCGGTTCAAGGCGATTTGTACCGATCTTCCCCTGATGGTCCTGATGACCCACAGACCCGGGTGGGACCTGGCCCGCGATGACGGGGACACGCATGTTCAAACACTCCTGCTGCGCCGGTTCGGTTCTGCTGATGTCTCGGATCTGGTCCGCAATATCACTGGCAAGGACCCGGACGATGCCTTGATCGCGACAATCATCGAAAAAACGGACGGTGTGCCCCTGTTTGTCGAAGAATTGACCCAGGCGATCGTGAATGCTGATGAGCAGGCACAAGTCCGCATACCATCCTCGCTGAAGGGTGCCTTGATGGCGCGGCTTGATGCAGTTTCGCCCGAGGCCAAACAGGTCGCGTTGACGGGGTCAGTCATTGGGCGGGAATTTGAACCAGATTTGTTGAGGGCCGCGATGGGGCTGGAACGCGCGGATATCAATCTTCGTCTCGAAGAACTGTCGCGAACGGGACTGATCTTTGAAAGCGGAAACAACCGCGGGCATTTTGTGTTCCGCCATGCCCTTATCCGCGATACGGCATATCAATCCATGCTGAGCTCTACCCGCAGGCAGCAACATTCAAACGTTGCCCGTGCACTGATCGCAATGCGATCAGCTGAAATCGAACGCCGCCCCGAACTGGTGGCCCGCCATCTGTCAG
Source organism: Ruegeria sp. O4 (assembly GCF_056535125.1). Taxonomy (NCBI): domain Bacteria; kingdom Pseudomonadati; phylum Pseudomonadota; class Alphaproteobacteria; order Rhodobacterales; family Roseobacteraceae; genus Ruegeria; species Ruegeria sp. O4. Next base: position 17,180 of record NZ_JBQERO010000003.1, read on the forward strand.
AAGCAGAAGATTGGCGCGCCGCATTCGACAAATGGGAAGCTGCGGCTGAAATGGCATTGGCCCGGTCAGCCAGCCAGGAAGCGATGACCAATGCCCAGGAGACGCTCAAAGCGGCTAAGCGGCTGAACTCGGAAACCAGCCCGGAAATGGTCAGGGGCATGATCCTGGTTGGCCGCAGCCATGACAGCCAGGGTCAGTTGTCCGAGGCGATGGCGGTTCTGAAAACTGCATCTAACGCTGCACGGAAACTCCACGATGTGCAGTTGTCAGCCGATGCAGCCAATCATTTTGCTGACTCGTGCATGATGACAAGCAAGCGACATCACGAAGCCATTGACCTTTGTGAAAAGGCGCTGAAAGACCTGTCTGACAGTGACGAAGTCAGGCGGTGCCGGTTGATGAGCCAACTAGCACGGGCGTATATGTTTGTCGGCCAGTTTTCCGAAGGCACCCGCTTTGGTCAGCAATCCATGGAACTGGCAGCAAAGCTTGGGGATCATAAATCCCAGTTTTCGGTAATGATGATGCATTTTGGGGCGCCATTCATCGCGCGCAACGGGCGAGAGGCGCGCCATTGGCGTGATAACCTGGATGCCATGCATCGGGTCGCAGAAAAGCTTGGCACCATTGATCAGGGCCGCGACCGGACGCTCAGCCTGTTTGTCGGTGCTGAAATGGCCGACCGTGACCTGATGGACAACTCGCTCGAGTTGCTGACAGCGATTTCCGAAAAGGACAATCATCTGCAACTCTATTGGGTTCAGAAACACGCACGCGCCATGGTTGCAATCATGGACGGCGACTTTGTTCAGGCTGAAAAGCACGCCACCGAAGCAGTCAAGATCGGCCGAAAAACGCACGGCGAACATGTCGAGGGCGTTTTCGGCGTTCAGATGTTCACCATCCGCCGCGAGCAGAACCGCCTGCACGAGGTCGCGCCTGTGATCAAGAAACTGATGACCGACAGCCCCGAAGACATCTCGTGGAAGCCGGGTTTTGGCCTTATCGCAGCCGAACTGGGGTACACGGAACCAGCCGGAAAAATACTGAATGAAATGGCGGAAAACGGCTTCGACCTGCCGCCAGATGCCATGTATTCAACAACACTGTCCTATCTTGCCGACATCTGCGTGGCAGTCGGGCATCCGGATCATGCCCAGACGCTTTACGGTATGCTGCAACCCTACGAGGACCTGACGATCACCGCAGGGGCAACCACAGTCTGCACAGGTGCCGCAGCCCGACGCTTGGGGAACCTGGCAACGGTGCTGAAAGACTGGGAAATTGCCGGGAAGATGTTCCGGAAAGCCATCGAGATTGACACGAGGATGAATTGCCCGCCATGGATTGCGCATTCCAAGGCAGCGTATGCATCCGCACTCAGACAACAGGGCCGCCCCAGCGATTTGGAACTGGCGTTTCAACTGGAAGGGGAAGCGTTGGCAATATCACAGAAATTGAGTATGGTTTCCCTTAAGTCAAAGCTCGAAGGGGTAGCCAGTTAAGGCCCGGAAAATGCTTGGGGGGCATAATGCCACGATACATCATTGAACGGAATTTTGCCGAGCAGCTGAATATCAGCGACAACGACAAAATTCACATCAAAGAAATCAACGACGAAGTCGGCATTGAATGGATCTTTTCCTTCCTCAGCGCAGATAAGCGCAAAACATACTGCCTTTACGAAGCCCCGGATGAAGAAAGCCTGCGAAAAGCGGCCGAGCGTCTGAACATTCCTGCCGATGTCATCACGCCGGTAGATCGGATCGATCCGGGACTATTTGCCTGACGACCAGCTTTCCCCCACAACCAAGTATCCCCTTCTCAGGGCAATAACAAACTCACGAGGCAGCCGTGCGCGAAACCTTTCCTGAAACAAGGGAGGCCTAAGCATGTTTGACCCGAAAGCACTCGACGGACATATCGCAACTGTGGATCAAGGCGATTTGGACGCGCTTGATGCCTCACTGCGCGGCGGGGTCTACCTGCCGGGAACCCCGGAATACGAAGAAGCCAGGATTACCTGGAACAGCATGTTCGAGCGTTTCCCCGCCTTCGTGATCCGTGCGATGGGGGCGAGCGACGTCCAGAAGGCAATTAACTTCGTCCGACAAGCAGGCCTCATGATGACCGTTCGATCAGGTGGGCACCAGATTGCAGGGCACGCCGTGGCGGACAAGGCCGTCATGCTGGACCTGTCTCAGATGCGTTCGGTTCACGTGGACCCTGCCCGCAAAACTGTCCGCGTTGCACCCGGTGCGTTGCTTGGAGACGTTGATCGCGAAACACAGGCCCATGGTCTTGTCGTCCCCACAGGCATCAATTCGACCACCGGCATCGCCGGGCTGACCCTGGGCGGCGGTTTCGGCTGGACGACCCGGAAATTCGGCATGACAATCGACAACCTTCTGTCGGCAGAAGTCGTCACAGCGGATGGCGCGATTGTCACCGCATCATCCACGAGCCACCCGGAACTTTTCTGGGCCATTCGTGGTGGTGGCGGAAACTTCGGTGTCGTTACCTCATTCGAATTCCAGTTGCATGATCTTGGGCCGGATGTCCTGTCCGGCCTGATCGTGCACCCGATCGAAAAGGCACCAGAATTGCTTTCCGAATTTGTGGCCATTGCGGACACGTCCCCCGATGAGCTCACCGTCTGGAGCGTGATGCGAAAAGCGCCGCCGCTCCCGTTCCTGCCGGAAGAGTGGCACGGGCGCGAAGTGCTGATTTTCGCAGCGTGTTATAGCGGCCCGATGGATGAAGGTGAAAAAGCGATGTCGGCCTTGCGCGCGCTGGGTGAGCCGATTGTGGATGTCATTTCACCGCACAGGTTCGTGGACTGGCAGGCGGCTTTTGATCCCCTGTTGTCGCCGGGCGTCCGCAACTATTGGAAAAGTCATGACTTCAACACGCTGCCCCCGGCCGCCATCACGGACCTGCTGGGCGCGATTTCCACTCTGCCTGATCCCGCCTGCGAGGTTTTCATTGCTCATGTCGGTGGCGCGATGGCCCGCGTTGAGCCCGCTTCTACCGCCTACCCACAAAGATCTGCGCATTTCATCATGAATGTCCACACGCGATGGGAAGACCCTGACAAGGACGACACCTGCATCGGGTGGGCACGCCAGCTGTACGAACAGATGAAACCATACTCAACAGGCAGTGCCTATGTGAACTTCATGCCTGAAGACCAGGCAGATCACGTGACCGGCGCCTATGGTGTGAACGGCGAAAAGCTGTCCAAGATCAAAGGAAAGTACGATCCCACCAACTTGTTCAGGATGAACCACAATATTCTACCAACGTAAGACAACCAGAGTGGCAATTCCCGAACTGCATTGATGTTGGGACCGCTGTCTTAGCACCACTCAATTTTCTCGCTGTTCGGCTATCGCGCCAAGCGGTTCCTCTCACCTATGGCCGCGCTGGCACTCATGCCCTCTTGTCGTGCAGCTACCCTAGATGCTGTATCATTAGAGCGTTGAACTTGCGGGGCGCGACCGAACCGACTTTCCTGATCCCGTTTCAAACACCTGTTTTACGCTTAAGCCTGCAGTCTGGGTCGCTAGGAACAATTCATCGAATAACCGCCTCGGAATTCGCGGGGCAAGTTTCTTTCAACTACTGGCCGAAACTATCCGACAAGCCCATTGCGGCGTCCGGTTCCCAGAACCTTCACCTCGAGCCAGTGGAACACCAATGCAATTACGCCCGCTACGAGAATGTAGAATACAGCCAACAGGATAAGCGGTTCGTAGACGATAAACGTATCGGCACGCACACGGGACGACACGGCATAGATATCAACCACGGTTATTGTGGCGACCAGCGGTGTTGCCTTTAGTTGCAGTATAGTTTCACCGCCCAAAGTCGGCAGAACATTGCGGATTGCCTGCGGTAACCAGATGCGGCGAAACATCGTCAGCCTTGGCATACCAAATGCCTTGGCCGCCTCCAGCTGTCCTTTGGCAACACCCTTGAAGGCTCCGCGCATGACCTCGCCTTCATAACCCGCATAAGAAAGTGTCAACGCCAGCACCGCATAGGGCCAAGCCTGACGCAGGTACGGCCAAAGTTCAGACGATCGTATCCATGGAAACTGCGGAAACAGAGAGCCGAGGCCATAATACAACAACCAAAGCTGCAAAAGCAGCGGTGTGCCGCGAATGATGGTACAGAACGCCTTTGAGGGTGCCGCAAGATACCATGGCCCAACGGCCTGCGCTAATCCAAGGGGTACAGCCAGTAAAAATCCAAGAACGATCGTGACAACCAGCAACCAAAGCGTGGTCCAGATACCCTTCAATGCAAGAGGCGCATAATTGGGTATCCAATCCCACCGCAATGTCATCGCGCACCAAACCGCGATCCCGGCAAAGATCAGCATCATCACGATACGATGAGGTTGCATCAGAGATCTGAGGTCGATCATCTGCTGCCTCCGTTCAGAGCGGGTTGGCCGCGACGGGCCCATTTCTCAATCCGCGCAAAGATTCCACCCGAAAACAGCGTAACCATCAGATAAAGGAAGCCCGCCGCTAGGAAAAAGGTGAAGTAGGCCCGCGTGCTGCTGGCCGCCTGGCGCGTTTCCAGCGTCAGCTCGTTAAAGCCGACAACGGCCAGCAATGCGGTGTCTTTGGTTGCAATCAGCCACAAGTTGGCCAGACCCGGTACCGCAAAGCTCATCATGGCGGGGATTGTGACGCGCCGCATGGTCATGAAGGCCGGCATCCCGTAGGATTTCGCCGCTTCGATCTGACCGGGCGGAACCGCCTGAATGGCACCGCGCAGAATCTCGGTCGCATACGCGCCCTGAACGACGCCCAGCACCCAAATGCCTGCGGCAACGCCGTTGATCTCGACGCGGCCACCACCCATGGCAGCAGATATTTTGTTGATAATATCGGATCCCACGTAATACAGGATCAGGATCAGGACCAGTTCCGGCACGGCCCGGATCACGGTCGTATAAATGGCAAGAAGGTCGCGCGTGACCTTCCCGCCGTAAAGTTTGCCATACGCTCCGAACAATCCGATCACGAGGCCCAGCGCATATGCGCCAAAAGCGATCTGCAAGGAGTGGGACAATCCGCGTAGCAGATTGGCCCCCCACCCCGGCGGCGAGAGCGACAGAAGCTCTGCGCTCTGCGCCAAACCAAGTGATTCCAGAAATCCGGTCACGGCAACGGCTTAGTAGATGCTGGTCGAGAAATAGTTCGACGTGATCTTCTCATGCGTGCCATCGGCAAGAATTGCCGCGATGCCCTTGTTCAACGCCGCAAGCAGGTCATCCTGCCCTTTACGAACGCCCGCACCGACACCACGCCCCAAAATGGCGGGATCGTCCTTCACGGCACCTTTGATTTCGCAGCAAGCACCGGCATCCGAGTTCACAAAATCGGCCATCGCAATGCTGTCAGCTTGTGTGGCGTCGATCCGACCCGCAAACAGGTCCTGATTGGCCTCATCCTGAGTTTGATAGACGCGCAGTTCGGAATCCTTGAAGTATTCCTGCGCATAGGCTTGGTGGATCGTCGAAGCCTGAATGCCAATGACTTTACCCGCCAGCGATTCCGGGGTTGCTTCGATATCCATCGATTTATCGGCAACGATAACCGCAGGTGTGTTGTAATAAGGATCGCTGAAATCAATGGTTTTCAACCGTTCCTCGGTGATCGACATCGAGGCCATGATGGCGTCGATCTGCTGCCCCGTCAGCGAAGGGATGATACCGTCCCAGGCCACCGGCGTGATAACACAGTCAAGTTCCGCAGCGGCGCAAACTGCATTGATGACGTCGATCTCCCAACCAACCCAGTTGCCTGAACTGTCCAGCGACGCGAAGGGCGGATAAGGCTCGGCCGCGATGCCGATCTTGACCTCTTCTGCACTGGCAACACCAGCCGAAAGGACAGCGGCGGCAAGACCGGACGCGAGCAGTTTCTTGACGTTCATTTTGTTACTCCCTTTAGGTTTATTTTGTTGTTTTTTGTAGTGGATCAGGCGACCGAGCTGAGGAACTGCTTCAATCGTTCTGATTTTGGATTTCCGAAGACCTCGGCAGGTGGACCCTGCTCTTCAATGCGGCCCTCGAAAAGATAGACGACATGGTTCGCGACTTCGCGCGCAAATTTCATTTCATGGGTCACAAGCAGCATGGTGCGCCCTTCCGCTGCAAGATCCCGGATCACGGTCAGAACCTCGCCGACAAGCTCTGGGTCAAGCGCTGAAGTTGGCTCATCGAAAAGCATCACCGAAGGATCCACCGCAAGCGCGCGTGCGATGGCGGCGCGCTGTTGCTGACCGCCTGAAAGATAGGCCGGATAGGTGTCGGCCTTGTCACCAAGCCCCACCCTTTTCAGCAGGTCATGCGCCCGCGCGACAGCTTCGGCCTTTGGTACCTTAAGGACATGTACCGGTACCTCGATCACGTTTTCCAGAAGCGTTCGATGTGTCCACAGGTTGAACTGCTGGAAAACCATCGCAAGCCGCGTACGGATACGTTCTATCTGGCGGCGGTTCGAGGGGCTGCCGTCGGCATGCATTTCAACCAGCTCACCGCCGATGGTGATCTTTCCCGAGCTTGGTGTTTCCAGAAAGTTGATACAGCGCAGCATGGTGGATTTGCCCGAGCCTGAACCCCCAATGATGGCAACGACATCGCCCTTGTTCGCTGTCAGCGAGACACCTTTCAAAACCTCCAGCGTGCCGAAAGACTTGTGCAGGTCCTCAACCCTTATCGCCTCTTCAGACGTGGTTGCTTCGCGTGCGGGTGTTGCTGCTTTGGCTGTGTCCATATCCAAGAATCTTCTGATTTCAGCTTGCAGTAAGCCTCGAATCTCGCAATTATGCAAGTGTATAATAATTCCGTACCATGGATGGCCCGGACGTGCAGGACGACAGCCGTAAATTTACACGTGAATCTGCCGAGTTTCGGCGCGAGGCGCTGATCCTGGCGACTTTGGACCTGATTGCCGAGATGGGCGTTCGGGGTGCCACTGTGCGTCAGATCGCGGCCCGCGCGAACGTGACCCAAGGGCTGATCCGGCACTATTTCTCATCCAAGGAGGAACTGGTTCAGGCTGCGTACGAACATCACATGAATACGCTGACCGATCAGACAGCTGCGTCGTCAGGGAAAGGCAGCGCAGTATCTCAGTTGACCAACTTCGTTGATGCGTCGCTGCGACCGCCAATCGTTGATCCAAGCGCTGTGGCCTTGTGGGCCGGCTTCCTGAACAAGGTGCAGCGTGATCCGAAAATGCAACGCATCCACCAGCAAACCTATAACTATTTCCGGGATCAGCTTGAAAAGCTGATCGTCGTCGCATTGCAAGAAACCGGACGTCCAGTCACCACGCCGCAAGCCGTGCAACTGGCCATTGCCTGCAACGCGGTTATCGATGGTCTTTGGCTGGAAGGCGGTGCGCTTCCAGATGAATTTTCCGAAGGTCAATTGGCGCAGATCGGATTAGATTCCGTCAGTGCTATCGTCGGTATCCCATTGATCAAAGAGGTGGAACAACCATGAAGACCACATCTGTGACAGAACGGTTAGCGGGCTTGGGTGGCGCCAAATGGGGCGTACATCTGAAAGCGCGCGACCTTATCAAGGCCGGAGCGGACATCGTCGAAATGACGATAGGTGAACCGGACGTGCCGGTGTCGGACGCGCTGGTCGAAGCCACCGTAACCTCACTGCGGGCCCAGCGAACGGGCTACTCCAATGGCCGTGGCGAAGCTGGCTTGCTTGACGCGCTTTCCGCCCGTTACTCGGCTTCCCGCGGACGTGTTTTCGGGCCCGAGAATTTTCTGTGCTTTCCCGGAACGCAGACCGCACTGTTCGCTGCCATGGCCGGCGTTGCCGAGGCCGGTGACGAAGTTCTGGTCGGTGATCCGATGTATGCAACCTACGAAGGGGTCGTGCGTGCTTCCGGGGCGGAAATGGTGCCCGTACCTCTGCGCCCGGAACACGGGTTTCGCATGCAGGCCAAAGATATCGCCGCACGCGTAACACCGCGCAGCCGCGCCGTTCTTCTGACAACGCCACACAACCCAACGGGCGCGATCCTGACCGCCGAGGAGTTAACCGAGATCGGACAGCTCGCGATTGCGCATGATTTGTGGATTATCTCGGACGAGGTCTATGAAGAACTGATCTTTGACGGGGCCAGATTTGTGTCGCCACTGGCAGACCCGGAACTGGCGGATCGTGTCATAGGCGTATCATCCATCTCGAAATCACATGCCGCGCCGGGGTTCCGCAGTGGCTGGTGTGTCGGGCCAGCCGCGTTTTGCGAAGCGCTGCTGCCCTATTCCGAGACCATGCTTTTCGGCAATCAGCCCTTCATCGCCGATATGACCGAAAAAGCGATCCGAGACGGGTCCGAGGTTGCCTCCGGCATGGCCGCCCGTTTTTCAGCGCGCGCTACGCTTTTGGCTGATCGCCTCGAAGCAGAAACGGATCTGACCGTTCACCGGCCTCAGGCGGGAATGTTCGCCATGATCAACGTCTCCGCCACCGGGTTGGACGGCGAAGCCTATGCCTGGGACCTGTTGCAGACCGGGGTGGCTGTCATGCCGGGTTCCGCCTTTGGGGACAGCTTGAAAGACTGGGTGCGGGTCGCCCTGACGATCAGTGACACCAACTTTGCCACTGCGGTCTCTCGCCTCATCGATCACGCCAACAGAAAATCACGCGAGGTTGCATGAGTGAAATGACCGTGGGCGAAGCATTGGTTGCAAGGCTTCGCCAAAAGGGTGTGACCTGCGTGTTCGGAATTCCGGGCGTTCATACGGTCGAGCTTTACCGCGGGCTTGCAGGCTCGGGCATTCGTCACGTTACACCCAGACACGAACAGGGTGCAGGGTTTATGGCCGACGGCTATGCGCGCGTGTCAGGCAAACCGGGTGTGGCCTTTGTGATCACCGGGCCTGGATTGACCAATACATTGACGCCGATGGCGCAGGCCCGCGCGGATTCAATACCGATGCTGGTGGTGTCCGGTGTCAACAAAACCGCATCTCTTGGCAGGGGTTTAGGGCATCTGCATGAATTGCCAGACCAGTTGGGACTGGCCAGGACCGTTGCGTTGCTGTCCGAACAAGTTTCCGCCACCAACGCTCTGGACCCGGTCTTGGACCGCGTGTTCCACACCCTCGCCAACGGTCGATCCGGACCGGTGCATATCGAAGTTCCGTTGGATATCGCAGCGGCTGATTATCAGGAAACACAGGTCGAACCGCTTGTCTCAGCCTCTCCGATTGACCCGGCTTTGATTACACAAGCCGCACAGCAACTGGCCAAAGCGAAGAACGTTGTCATTCTGGCGGGCGGCGGCGCAAAACGTTCCGAGGCTGGATTGCAGGCCCTGGCCGAAGCTCTCGATGCGCCCGTGGTGCAAACGGTCAACGCGCGCGGCCTGATGCACAGGCATCCGCTGACTGTTCCGGCAAGCCCCAGCCTGAACGCCGTACGCGGCTTGATAGAAAGCGCCGATTGCGTCCTTGCACTGGGAACCGAGCTGGGCCCAACCGACTATGATATGTATGCCACCGGCCAAATTGCCAAAATGTCAGGGTTGATACGGGTTGATCAATGTGGCGGGCAACTGGCGCGACATGAGGCAGCGCTCATCATTCAAGGTGACGTCAACTTGGCTGTATCAGCGCTGGTTGACGCCTTGCCGCACAAGCCAAAGCAAAGCGATGGCGCGGAACGTGCAGGCAAAACACGTGACGCCGCCTGGGCGGAAATTGGTCCAGACTATCGCAAACAGGTGGAAATCCTCAACGCAATGCGTTCTGCGGTCCCGAACACCCTGATGGTCGGAGACTCCACGCAACCAATCTATGCCGGCAATCTTTTCTACGATCACGACCGGGCCGGAGGCTGGTTTAACGCGGCAACCGGGTACGGCGCGCTGGGCTATGGAATCCCCGCAGCCATCGGCGCTTCGGTCGCCGATCCCACGGCACGTGTAATATGCATCGCGGGCGATGGGGGCGCGCAGTTTTCTCTGCCTGAAATTATGGCCGCGGTCGACGAAGACCTGCCGGTCACCTTCGTGATCTGGAACAATCACGGATACCAGGAAATTGCCACGTCAATGCAGGATGCGGGCGTGACAGTCATAGGATGTGATCCCTCGCCTCCTGATTTTTCGGCGACGGCCAAGTCATACGGTATTCCATTCGCTTCGGTTCCAGCTGAACCGCAGGCTGTCGCGCAGGCATTGCGCCAAACTGCCGCCCAGAACGGGCCGGTAATGATCGAAGTCACCGCTCCGAAATTCGCAGCTCAGAAAGATTGAAACATGTCAGACCCAACCTTTGAGTTTTCCCGCGCCATCACCCGCCGTCCGGCTCCGACTATTGCAGGCGGGTTGCGTGCAGAAGATATCGGAAACCCGGATTTCGACGGGATGACAACGGCGCATAAGGCATATGTGGCAGCACTGAAAAGCACCGGAGCAGAGGTGATCGAACTGGATCCCCTGAACGCGTTTCCCGACGCGCAATTTGTCGAGGATACAGCCCTTTGCCTGCCGCAAGGTGCGATATTGATGCGGCCCGGCGCACCTTCGCGGATGGGTGAAGTGGCTGAAATGGCGCCGACCCTTCGCGACTGCTACGACACGGTTCTGGAAATTCAGGGACCCGGCCATGTCGAGGGTGGAGATATCCTTGTTACCGGTCGCGAAATTCTGGTAGGCCGGTCAGACCGGACTGACGCGGAAGGTGTCGCCGAGCTGGCGAAAATCACCTCGGAGTGGGGGCACAAACTGCGCGAAGTTTTCACGCCCGAGGGCGTCCTACACTTCAAGACAGATTGTTCGCTGATGGACGCCGAGACAATACTGTCGACCCGACGGCTGGATGCATCGGGCTGTTTTGAGGGCTACCGGGTGCTGCATGTTGAGGACGGAGAGGAAGCTGCCGCCAATGCGATCCGCTTCAACAATCTGGTGTTGATGGCCGCTGGCTTCCCACGCACCGCTGAGATGTTGGATCGCGAAGGGTATGAGGTCGTAGAGATCGACAACACCGACTGCGCAAAGCTGGATGGTGGAATGTCCTGCCTTTCGTTAAGGTTCTAAGGGCGTCACCGGTAGCGTTCAATCCTTGGTGTTTCCTGCGAAAACTGTCGCCCGTACCGGTCTTTCCTTTCCCGCCATTCGCTCATAAACATAGGTGGCCGCCGATGATCTCGTCCGCCGAGTGCGACCTGCAACCGGTTGCAAGACTTTTGCGATGGTGCATAATGAATCTCTGATGCAAAACACCTTGATATCTCTGACCATCAACGACCGGAGCCGCACTGCGTGAGCGTGACCCTGAAAGACGTCGCCGCCTTGGCCGGTGTATCGCGATCTGCCGTGTCGCGCACCTTTACCGAAGGCGCCTCGGTCTCTGCGAAAACACGCAGCAAAGTTGAAAAGGCCGCGCGAGAGCTTGGCTACAGTCCCAACGCCCTCGCCTCGTCCCTGACCACCGGGCGCACAAAACTGATCGGGTTGATTTCGAACAACTTTCACAACCCGATTTTTCTTGAGGTGTTCGATCAGTTTACCCGCGCCTTGCAGGAACGCGGGCTGCGTCCTTTGATCGTGAACCTGACGGACGAGACCGAGCCCGCAAACTCGGTCCGCATGCTGCGCCAGTATTCGGTTGACGCGGCCATCGTTGCCTCTTCGACGCTGCCGCCCAGCTTTGCCAAGGCGTTTCACGATGCGGGCGTACCGGTGGTGCACACGTTCGGTCGCTCGGCCACCTCGCCCGAAGTGCATGTGGTGGGAATCGACAATGTCGAATGCGGGCGCATGGCCGCGCGCGAGCTTTTGGCGCGCGGATACAGGCGTGTCGGCTATCTGGGCGGGCCCAAAGATGCAACCTCGGCACTCGACCGGTATCGCGGGTTCATGGAAGAATTGGCAGATCATCCCGATATCGAATTAAGTCATTGTTTCGCAGGGGCTTATTCCTTCGAGGCCGGCCGCGCCGAAATGTTGCGCCTGTTGGCCAACTCCCCGTCCGAGGCGTATTTCTGCGGCGATGACATCCTGTCTGTAGGCGCATTGTCCGCACTGGCTGATCATGGGCTGAAACCCGGTCAGGACATTGGAATTATCGGACTGAACGACATGGAAATGTCGCGCTGGGAAAGCGTTAACCTGACAACGATCCACCAGCCGATCAAGCAGATCATCACCTCATCCGTCGATCTGGTTGTCGAGATGCTGAAAGAGCCTCAGCGCTATCCCGAGGCCCGCATTTTCCCCTGCCGCGTGATCGAACGGGGCACATTGCGGCCCCGCCCCTGATCAGCGAAACATCGGCGGGCGCGCGTCCTTCCACACGCCATCGGCCTTGCCCGATGCAACAGCCGCGTGGACGGCCGCAATGGACCGCAGCCCATCTGCCGCACCGGGCAGACCGCCGCGTCTTTCACCGCGGATCGCGTCCGCCAGATCGCAATAGATGTTGGCGACCGCCAGAGGAAACCCCTCGGGGTGCGCAATGGCGACACGCGACAGGCGTTGCACCTCGTCGTGCAAACCGCCCTCACCCTTTTCGATGATCTGAGTACGCCCCCCGACTGGAGTATAGATCAACTGGTTGGGCTGTTCGGATGCCCAGCGCAGCCCACCGGTTTCGCCAAAAACCTGAATGTCAAAGCCATGCTGCCGTCCGATCGCCACCGATGATGTCCAAAGGCGCCCAACCGTGCCGCCCTCCATCCGGAAATTGATCATTGCATCATCTTCCAACTCACGGCTGGCGATGGTCGAAGCCATGTCGGCAGACAGGGTTTTCACCTGATCGTCACAGATGAAACTGGCCATGTGCAACGCATGGATGCCGCAATCGGCAAACTGCCCCGAAACACCGGCCATCGCTGGGTCATAGCGCCAGCGCACGCGCGGGTTATCCGCATCTGTGGCGTCGCCATGATGGCCATGGCTGAAATTGGTCACCACCAGACGCACCTTGCCGATATCGCCTGCACGCACCATCGCACGGGCCTGACGCACCATCGGATAGGCAGAGTAACAGTAGTTCACCGCACAGATCCTGCCCGAGGCTTCGGCCACGCGCACAATCTCTTCGCCCTCTTCCACCGTCATGGTCATCGGCTTTTCACACAACACGTTAAAACCTGCCTCAAGATACGCCTTGGTAATCTCAAAATGGGTCGAATTGGGCGTCGCGATGGTTACCAGATCAACCCGATCCTCGCGGTCTTTTTCGCCAGCCAGCATCTCTTGCCAGTCACCATAGGCACGATCGGCAGCAACACCCAATCGCTGCGCGTATTCGCGGCCCACGTCGGGCCGGTGATCCAGCGCGCCAGCTGCAAATTCGAACAACCCGTCCGCCTGCGCCCCAAGGCGGTGTGCAGGACCAATCTGGCTGCCTTCACCACCCCCGATCATGCCCCATCTCAACTTAGCCATGGTCATTGTCTCTCATTGGAATTGTCTCGTAGAGCGATCAGAAATCGCTCATGTCCTGCCACTGCCGCTGATCGGACGAGGCCAGCGCAGCGGCCAGCACGCGGTTGACTTCATGCCCGTCGCGGAACGTGGGCCAGATCGCCTCGCCGGTGTGGATGGCCTGTAGAAAGTCCTTGCCCTCGATAATGATCTGGTCCTGATAGCCGGTTCCATGACCCGGACCCTGACAGAAGGGCTCATAATCCGGGTGCGCGGGGCCGGTCAGGATCTTGGTGAACCCGCGCGCGGCTTCGGGCCCTTCGAGCTTGTACAGCCACAGCGCGTTCTGGTCCTCCTGATCAAACCGGAGCGCGCCTTTTGTGCCCGAAATTTCATAGGCATAGCCCATTTTCCGACCCGTCGCGACGCGGCTGAAATACAGGTTTCCCATAACCCCGTTTTCAAACCGACACATCATCTGGGCATGGTCGTCATTTGTTACCTCACCACCGGGGCGGGTTTTGTGAACGGTCTCAACATCTGCCATCACCTGCGCAATGGGCCCGATCAGCGCCAATGCGCCGTTGACCATATGCGGGGCAAGATCGCCGATTGTGCCATTGGCCCTACCGGTTGTGCGCCAGGTGGCCGGGGCCTGCGGATCTGCATAGAAATCCTCGGTATGCTCGCCCCGGAACCACGTGATGTCACCAATCGCGCCATCGGCAATCAACTGGCGGGCATATTGGCTGGCGGGTGTGCGGATATAGTTGAATCCCACCATGTTCACCGCTCCCGAAGCCTCAGCCGCGGCAACCATCGCCCGACTGTCTTCAAGCGATGCGCCCAATGGTTTCTCGCACAAGACCGGTTTGCCCAAGGCAAAAGCCGCTTCGGCGATCTGACGATGTGTTGACTGAGGCGAGGCGATCACGATTGCCTCGACCCTGGGGTCTTCAACCAACATGCGCCAGTCATCGGTTGCCCGCTGAAATCCATAGGCCGCCCGGTAGCGTTCGGCACTGTCCGGGCTCGACGCGCAGATGACCTCAAGCCGGGGGCGCAACGCCGTGTTGAACACCGCACCGACGGCCGACATGGCAACGGAATGGGCCTTGCCCATATAACCGCCCCCCACGATTCCCACTCCGATTTCAGGCATCTGCCATGGCCTCGCACATTGTGTTTGCAACCGGTTGCAAAATCAGTATCGTGTGAATCGATTCAACGCAAGGTCCAAACTTTGCCCACCCCACTTTGCCGGAGGACATGACGTGAGCGCTTTGATGGAGGGTATCAAAGGAAACAGCTTTGCCGTTCTGGGGCGTGCGGGTATGGACCTTTACGCAGACCCGATCGGTGTCAAAAGCGAAGAGGCCGATACGTTCCATGCCGATCTTGGCGGCTCGTCCGCGAATATCTGCGCCGGTCTGGTCAAGCTGGGCAGTCAGGCATCCTTGATCACCTCCGTCTCGGACGATGCAATTGGTCGGTTCTGCCTCAACCGGTTGCAACATTACGGGGTGGATACCTCTTATATCCGCGTGTTGGGGGGTGAGTATCGCACCTCTCTTGCCCTGTATGAAAGCCGGACCGATAACTTTCAGAATGTCATCTACCGCAACGGTGCGGTCGATTTTCAGGTTACTGACGCGGATGTCGACAAGGTTGATTATTCATCCTTCTCGGCCCTGATCTCGGCTGGTACCGTCTTTGCGTCGGAACCCTCGCGCAGCGCCACGTTCCAAGGGTTTGAAAACGCGCGCAAAGCTGGCCTTCCGATCATTTTCGATGTTGATTACCGCCCCTACAGCTGGCCATCGCCAGAAATTGCCGCTGACGTTCTGTCCCGTGCGGGCGAAGCCTGTGACCTGATTGTCGGCAATGATGAAGAGTTCGGCTTCATGGCCGGCGGCATGGAAAAGGGCTTTGCCAAGGCACAGGACCTCGCCAGGAAACCGGGCCGGGTTGTCATTTACAAGATGGGCGAAAAAGGCGCCGTGACGCTGGCGGATGGGCAGGAAATCAGAACCGGGATCTACCCAGTGGACGCCATCAAGCCAGTCGGGGCTGGTGACAGTTTCATGGCAGGGCTTCTGGCTTCGATCGCGGCGGGGCACTCGCTGAAAGACTCGGTGAT
The DNA here is from genome assembly GCF_056535125.1 of Ruegeria sp. O4. NCBI lineage: Bacteria > Pseudomonadati > Pseudomonadota > Alphaproteobacteria > Rhodobacterales > Roseobacteraceae > Ruegeria > Ruegeria sp. O4. Next base: position 32,756 of record NZ_JBQERO010000003.1, read on the forward strand.
GCGCGGTTCCGCCTGCGCATCCATTGTCGTTTCCAAACCCGGCTGCGCCCCCGCCATGCCGACGACCCCCGAACTGAACGCGTTCCTCGCCTCTCACCCCGGCCCGACCACATAGGAGTATCCCATGCATATCGCGCCCTATGACAATCAGAACAAGCCCATCGTTGACGCCGGTGATCCGTCCGTTCCGCTGAACTATTTCAACATCGTCAAACTGAAAAAAGGCGAGGCGTTCGAATACCAGGTGCCGGGCTACGAGACCTGCATCGTCCCTGCAACCGGCAGCGTCGATGTGGATGTCGAAGGCGTTTCCTTCCCCAGTCTGGGCAACCGGGGCGAAGATGTCTGGGATGGCGAGCCCGAGGGCATCTATGTGCCCGTCGGCGCAAAGGTACAGGTGGTCTGCGTTTCTGACGCGACCGAGGTGTTCATTGCCGGTGCGAAATACGACAAGGTGCTGGACCCGTTCGATGTGCGCGAACACGACCTTGTGCAATATGGCAGCGACGACACCAAAACCCACCGCAAGATCAAACACATCCTTGGCCAAAAGCAACACGACAAGGTCGGCCGCCTGCTGGTGAGTGAGCTGTTCACCGTCGGTCAGGGCGGCTGGTCGGGCTTCCCCAGCCACAAGCATGACACCAACCGCCTGCCGGACGAGACCCGCCACGATGAGACCTATAATTTCCGGTTCAAGCCCAACTGGGGCTCGGGCCTTCAGATGTTGCAGCGCGAAGATAACCAGCCGGGCGACGCCTATCACATCGTGGATGGATCGACCGTTTGCATCGACAAGGGCTATCACCCCTGCTGCGTTTTGCCGGGGTACGAGATGTATTATTTCACCATCCTCGGCGGCCTGACCCAGCGTTCTCTGGTGCAGTATTTCCAGCCCACACATGCCTATCAGATCGAGACCATTCCTGGCATCAAAGACATGATTGCGAAATTCAAATGACCCTCGTCACACTGAAAGACGTCCTGCAACCCGCTTATGAACAGGGCTATGCCGTAGGCGGGCTGGTCACACTCGGCTGGGAAGACATGCGCGCCTATGTAGCCGCGGCCGAGGCCGAGAATGCGCCCGTGATCCTGCAAGCCGGACCCAGCTGCCGCGAGCACACGCCACTGCCGATCCTGGGCAAGATGTTCCGGTATCTGGCCGAAAACGCCTCGGTGCCCGTCGTGGCGCATCTGGACCACGGCTATACCTTCGAGGACTGCAAGATCGCGCTGGACAGCGGGTTCACCTCGCTGATGTTCGACGGATCGCGCAAACCCCTGCGGCAAAACATCGATGAAACCGCCGCAATTGCCGAGATGGCCCATGCGGCAGGGATTTCCTGCGAGGGCGAGATTGGTTTTGTCGGGTACTCGGGCGGTGAAGGATCGAACGGCACCGACCCGGCAGAAGCGGCCCAGTTCGCACGTGAAAGCAGTGTGGATGCGATGGCGATATCGGTCGGCAACGTCCATCTGCAACAAAACAAGGAAGGCGGTCTGGACGAAGCCCGTATTGCCGAGATCGACGCCATGACCACAGTACCTCTGGTCATTCATGGCGGGTCGGGCGTGCCGATAGATCAGCGCGTGAAGCTGTCCCGCGAAACCTCGATCTGCAAGTTCAACATCGGGACCGAGCTGCGTATGGCGTTCGGAAATGCCATGCGTGAGGCCGTCAATCGTGACCCGGATCGGTTTGATCGCGTCACGATCCTGAAAGAAACCCACGATCCGGTCGAAGCCGCCGCGCGCATGGTCATCCGTGCCTTTGGCGCACCACCGCAACGTTAACGCGCGCTTTCGCCTTCAGATCGAGCCGCCCTCGACCATGAAGTTGCCCGCGCTGCACATGGCGGCGTCGTCCGAGGCCAGAAACAGAACCATGCGCGCGACATAGACAGGCTCTATCGGATCGGGCAGGCATTGACGGTCCACCTGTTTGGCCAGCGCCTCGGGCGTGACCCACAGGTCTTTCTGGCGCTCGGTCATGATCCAGCCCGGCACCACCGTGTTCACACGAATGCGGTGATCGCCCAATTCGCGCGCCATGGTGCGGGTCAGGCCATGCACCGCCGATTTGGCGGTGGCATAGGCCGGAAAACCTGCCCCGGCCTCCCACCAGGAATTCGATCCTATGTTGACGATCGAACCTGCGCCCTTGGCGATCATACCCGGGGCCACAGCCTGAATGGCAAAGAACATATGGCGGATATTGGTCGCCATCCGCTCATCCCAATAGTCCGGCGTCACCTCGCGCCAGTCGTGGCGGTCATCCTGGGCGGCGTTGTTGACCAGCACATCCGCCTCGCCCAGCTCCTCGACCAGTTGCTCCAGCGCAGCCCGCGTCCCTTCGATATCGCGCAGGTCACATTGCGCAAAGGCGTGTTCACCGTCCAAGTCCGCCAGCAGAGCATGGCCCGCATCCGCATTGATATCCAGAAACCCGACCTTCGCCCCTTGCGCGGCAAAGGCGCGAACGGTTTCCGCACCAATTCCCCCGGCCCCGCCGGTGATGATAACCGTTTTGCCCGCAAGGCTAGGGTAATTGGCGAAGTCTTGGCTCATCCGTCACGCTCCATGATCCATTCGACCTCGGGGGCCAGGGCAAACCGCCATTTGCGCAACGGGCCCGCCATGACGTTCAGATAATACATCTCAAACCCATAGGGCGCGCCGCAAGGGTGATGGCCACGCGGAACGATCACAACATCGCCATCGGAGACAGCCATCGTCTCATCCAACTGGCCATCATCGGTATAAACCCGCTGAATTCCGAACCCGTTGGCCGGGTTGAGGCGGTGGTAATACGTCTCTTCCAGATAGGTGATGCGGGGAAAATCGTCCTCATCATGTCGATGACTGGGGTAAGAGGACCAGTGCCCATTGGGCGTAAAGACCTCAGTCACCAGCAGACTGTCGGCATAATCCTCGTTCTCCATCGCGATATTGTTGATATACCGCGTATTCACACCCTTGCCGCGTTCGGTCAGCGTGATGCCATCCGGCCCGATCCGGCGCGCTTTGTGGCCGCCCTTACCCGGGGCCGAGCACACCGCCACAACGCAGTCGGTTTCCGCCACAGCCTCCCACTCGGTTCCGTTGGGCAGATACAGGCTATGCGGCGGTGTCTTTTCGAACACGTTCATCCGGTCGCCCAATACACCCCAGTCCTGACCGGCCCCGGTGATCCGTGCCTTGCCTTCGACCATCACCAGAATGATCTCGCGGTCTCCTGTCGCCTCGGCCGCCCTGTCGCCCGCTTGCAGATGATACAGCCCAAAACCCACATATCGCCATCCGGCACTGTCCGGGGTGATGTCATGTACCTTGCCACGGGTTCCAATAGGCTTCTTCAGCAGGTCTGCCATTCTTGTTCTCCTTATTGGGCGGGCCTAAACGGCCCGCCTGTATCGCCCTCAGGCCGCTTGCCGTGCTTGCAGGGCCGAAAGCGCCTCGGACAGTCGGGCCTCGGCCCACCCTTCCGATACGGCCCGGTGCAATATGTCGGCCTGGCTTTCAGGCGCGTTACCACCAATCGGCGGGTCGGTGTCCAGATTGGTCGGGAACGGATAGCCCTCAGCCGTTGCGGCAATAGCGGCATTCAGCTCTGCCGCACTTAGCGCCCCCCGTTGTTTCAGGGCGACCAGCGACGGAAACACCGCCTGCGACATGGACTGCCGGTCAACCATCTCCATCGCACGACCGAAGGCAGACGAGACCTGCAACAGGTTCGCCATCCGCTGAATATCCGCACTGCTGTTTTCCCCGGCAGCGTGGAACAGCGCCGGGTTGAAGAAAACGGCATCCCCCTTTTCAAGGGGCAACTGAATGTAGTTCTCTTCGAAAAACGCCCGGTGTGCCGCATCGTGAAAGGCCAGATATCCCGGCGCATAAAGCTGCGAAAACGGCAGCAGTTTGGTTGGGCCGCTTTCCACGGGCATGTCACAATGCGCAACCGCCCCCTGCAAGGTCAGCGAAGCCGTCACCAGATGGGCATGGGCCGGATACCGGGCGGCGCTGTCGGCGGTCTGGAAGCCCAGATGGTAATCCCGATGCGCCTGCTGTGCCTTGCCGCCGGGGCGCACCTGATTGATCTGCGTGGTCACTTGATAGTTCGGCCCCAGCCACGCCTCGCAAGCCGCTGCAATGGCCACATTCCCGAAATAGAGCGCAAAGCCCTCGGGATCGCGCAAGCACTGTTTCTGTAACGCGTTCCATATCCGGTCATTCGCGCCCGAGGCTGCAAAGTGGTCGCCTTCCCCGGCCCCGCCCTGACGTTCTTCCTCGATGATCTGATGGAACACAGCGGTCGCCCGGTCGATCACGGACGTATCCGCAAATGCGCCTTTTAGAACGATCACACCCGCAGATCTGTCCAACACGCCTGCCCATTCCGCCAGCAGCGCTTTTCTTTGATCTGCCTTCTCCAGCGCCGGGCGCAGGGCGTGCATATCATAGATCGGAACGTTCTTTTGTACCGATGCGGCATAAGGCACCGCACCGGTTGTCAGGTTTTGCGAGGTCAACACCTTGAATTCATCCAGATCACAGGATTCCCGGTCAAAATAACCGACATATCCAAGTTCTTGATGTACCATGACAAACTCCTCTTTCATGGCTTCGGTGTTGCCCCGAGGGGCGGTGATTAAACGGTGATCTCCAACCCTGCCTTGCCGCAAACCTCGACGATGTGGTCATAGCCCAATTTGGAGTACTCATAGGGCGGCGCCTTGGCGGGGTCCTGCTCGGCCTCGACCACGATCCAGCCGCTGTAATCCATTGCTTTCAACGCGTTGGCTACGGCCTGAAAGTCGATGCACCCATCACCCGGCACGGTGAATGCCCCGGCAATTACGGCATCCAGAAAGCTGCGATTGTTCTCGCGCGTGTCCTGCACGATGTCTGGACGGATGTCCTTGAAATGCACGTGATGCACCCGGTCGCCCCAACGGTTCAGCGTGGCCATCACGTCGCCACCGCCAAACAGCAAGTGACCCGTATCGAAACACAGCTTCAGCTCGGGGCCTGAACCCTGCATCAGCCAGTTCACATCCTCTTCGCTTTCGATGATCGTGCCCATATGATGGTGATAGGCCATCGGCATACCCTGATCTGCCATCCATTTGGCAAGCTCGGTCAGCTTGCCCGCATAGGCCAGAACCTCGTCTTTGGACAGCTTCGGGCGGTCATTGACCGGCGTTCCGATCTGCCCCTGAACGGTATTTGAACACTCGGCGTAAACGATGCAGGGGCTGTTCAGCGCAACAAATTGTTCCACCTGCTCGCGCACGATGGCGACCTCGGCCTCAAGGTCATTGACCAGAGTACTGCCCGAACACCAACCGCCACACAGCGCGATGTCGTTTGCGTCCAGATAGGCGCGCAACCCTTCGGTGTCGCCGGGCATCCGCTGGCCCCGTTCAACACCGGTATAGCCGATCTCGCGCGCTTCTTTCAGCGCCTGCTCCATCGTGTAAGCTGCGGTCAGGTCCGGCAGGTCGTCATTCTGCCAGGCAATCGGAGAGATACCGATCTTCACGCTCATTTCGTGTTTCTTTCCTTGATGGCGACCTCATAGGCCGCACGTTTTTCGTTTACTTCCGGACGGATGCTGACCTCGGGCACCGCCACTTCCCACCACGTTCCACCATATTCGGTCGATGGGTAGGGATCAGTGTCGATCACCACCACATAGGGGCCTTTGACCTCGCCACGTTTGGCCAGTGCCTCCTCAAGCTCGGCGATCGAGCTGACCTTGACCGCCGTCGCCCCCATTGCTTCGGCATGTTTGGCAAAGTCGATCACCGAATTTTCACCGCCGATTGCGTGATCCAGCAGGTTGTTAAACTCGGCCCCGCCGGTTCCCATCTGCAAACGGTTGATGCAGCCAAAGCCGCGATTGTCGGTGACCACAACGGTGAACGAAATCCCCATCATCGCCGCCGTCGCCATTTCGGAATTCGCCATCATGTAAGTACCGTCACCGGTAAAGCAGATCACGTCGCGGTCGGGCTGGGCCAACTTGATGCCCATGGCACCGGCGATCTCATACCCCATGCAGCTGAAGCCATATTCCATGTGATAGGCACCGGGGCGCGGTGCCTTCCACAACTTGTGCAGTTCACCCGGCATCGTGCCTGCGGCACACATGGCAACGGTGTTTTCATTGGCCGCCCGCTGCACGGCACCAATCACCTGCATGTCCGTGGGCAGCGCATTGCTGTCCACCGGCGCATCGGTCAATGCGTCGACCTTGGCAAACCACTCGGGTTTCAGCGTTGCAGGCATATCAGGCGCGCGGTAACCGCCCAACGCACCGCTCAGTTCACCAAGCCCTACGCGGGCGTCAGCCTGCAGCGGCATCGCGCCGTGCTTTGCCGCGTCATAGGCGGCGGTGTTCAGGCTGATCAACTCCCGCTCGGGGTTTGCGAACAATCCCCAAGACCCTGTGGTGAAGTCCTGAAACCGGGTGCCGACGCCCAGCACCAGATCAGCCTCGGCGCAGATATCATTGGCAGGCTCACCGCCGGTGACGCCAATCGGACCAAGGTTCAGGGGGTGATCCCAGGCCAGCGCGGACTTACCGGCCTGCGTCTCGGCCACCGGCACGTTGTGTGCCTCGGCAAAGCGCTGCAACGCGGTGGTCGCGTCCGAATAGTGCACACCGCCCCCGGCCACGATCACAGGGCGCTTGGCTGCCTTAATCGCGGCCACAGCACGCGTCAGCTCACCCTCATCCGGGCGAATGCGGCGCTGATACCAGACGCGCGGCTCAAAAAAGCTAACGGGATAGTCATAAGCCTCGGCCTGCACATCCTGACAAAAGGCCAGCGTCACCGGACCGCAATCAGCCGGGTCCGTCATGGTGCGGAAGGCACGCGGCAGCGCCGTCAACAGGTGCTCCGGCCGGGTGATGCGGTCGAAATAGCGGCTGACCGGTCTGAAACAGTCATTCGCACTAATAGTTCCGTCCGAGAACACTTCGGGTTGCTGCAAGACCGGGTCAGGGCCACGCGTGGCGAACACGTCACCGGGCAGCAACAAAACCGGCAGGCGGTTCACATGGGCCAGCGCCGCAGCGGTAACCATGTTGGTGGCCCCCGGCCCGATGGACGAGGTGACCGCCATCGCCCGCCTGCGCCCCAACTGCTTGGCATAGGCAATCGCACAATGTGCCATCGTTTGTTCATTATGACCGCGATAGGTGGGCAGGCTGTCTTTCACACCGTGCAGCGCCTCGCCCAGACCGGCCACATTGCCATGGCCGAAAATCGCCCAGACACCTGCGATAAAGGGCTCTCCGGCCTCGTTCATCTGCGCGCCCAGATAGCGCACCAGAGCCTGCGCCGCGGTCAGTCGGACTGTCTTGCTCATCATGATCCCTTTCAACTCAGCTCCGCCTTTGGCGGCCTGCGGGTTTTCTCATTTGCGAAGGTGCCAGCTTTTGTATCAAAGCCTGAAAACAGAGTGGCGTCACGTGCCACCGCCCGATGGATGCCCCATTGGGGCATCCAAGTTCTGTACTTTAAACCGTACCGCCCAGCGATCCCTCAAGCTCGGCCATTTCCTGACCGCCTGCCATCAGGTCCTGCAACTGCTCTGGCGTGATCTCGCCACGCGTTGCTGTGCCCAGCGTCTTGCCCCGGTTCAAAACGGTGAACCTGTCGCCCACCGCCAACGCGTGACGCACGTTGTGGCTGATGAACACCACGCCGACGCCCTGACTGCGCACCTTGTCGATGGTGGCCAGCACGTTCGAGGTCTGGCGCACACCCAGGGCCGAGGTCGGTTCGTCCAGGATCAGGATCTTGGCACCAAAGTACACGGCGCGGGCAATGGCGACGGTCTGCCGTTCCCCCCCAGACAGGGTGCCAACCGCCTGATCCGGCCCGCGCAGGTTGATGCCCATCTTGCGCATCTCTTCCATGCAGACCTCATTCGCGTGTTCAACATCGAACCGCTTCAGCAGACCCTTACCCTTGGTCGGCTCGCGCCCCATGAAAAAGTTGCGCGTGACGCTCATCAGCGGGATCATCGCAAGGTCCTGGAACACGGTCGCGATACCTGCCTCCATCGCATCCCGAGGGGTGTCGAAATGCAGCGGCTTGCCTTCGAAATAGATCTCGCCCTTGGTGGGTTTATGTACCCCGGACATGGTCTTGATGAAGGTTGATTTACCCGCGCCGTTATCGCCCAGCAGGCAGTGGCATTCACCCGGCTTGACGTCGAAACTGACACCCGCCAATGCGATGATGTTGCCAAAGTGCTTTTCGATATCCTTCATTTCCACGATGGGGGCCTGATCACCCGCCGCATCGCCGTGGTGGAACTTGGTATCTTCGGTCATATCAGCGCTCCCCGGTTACGCGTTTGCGGATCGCGTTGTTGAACAGAACGGCAATCAGCAGCATCGCGCCCAGGAACACCTGGAACCAGTCCTGATCGAAATCCGTATAGGTCAGTCCGATGACAACCATGCCAAAGATGATCGACCCAAAGAACGCCCCGATGGCCGAGCCATATCCGCCCGTCAGCAGGCACCCCCCGATCACGGCGGCGATGATCGCCTCGAATTCTTTCTGAAAACCGCGCCGCGCGTCGGTCGAGCCCGCGTCGATCACCGTAATGATGGCCACCAATGCAGCGCAACAGGCGGTCAGCATGAACAGAGACACCTTGATCTTGCTCACGGGAACACCGGAATTCGATGCCGCAGTGCTGTCACCGCCCGCCGCGAAAATCCAGTTCCCCGCCGGGGTTCGCAGCAACACATAGGTGGCGGCCAATGCCAGCACGATGAACCACAGGATTTCGACCGGAACGCCGGGCACCTTGGGTGCTCCGCTTTTGAAGGTGTCGATCATGCCATTGGCCGCCAGCCAGGCAAACAGGCTGCCAAAGGCTTCGCCCGAAAAGAACGGCGCCAGCCAGTCGTTTTCAACCACGTCACGCACACCGCGCAACTGGGTCGACCCTCCGGTCGCCGCTTTGAGGCCAACAAGGGACAAGCCACGCAGAATGAACAGGAAAGCCAGCGTCACGATAAAGGACGGCAGACCGGATCTTATGACGATATTGCCGTTCACCGCCCCGACGAATGCCGCGAATACAAATGTCATGGGGATCGCAACGATCAGTGGCAACTGCCATGTCACCACACAGACGCCGAAAAACAAGCCCGCGAACGCCACCATTGAACCGATGGACAAATCAAACTCGCCACCGATCATCAAAAGGGCCGCACCGATTGCCAGAATGCCCAGCTGTGCCGCAGGTGTCATGAAGTTCATGACCCCGGCCAGGGTAAACATCGAATCGTCTGCTGTGATGGCAAAGAAGATGACCACCAGAACGACGCCCGCCATCGCACCGAGTTCGGGCCGTTTCATGAGCTTGGTCATGAAAGGTTCTTTCTTGACCCTTTCGTCCCCGGCGATTTGTGCTGAGTCACTCATCGTTTCCTCCCACTTGGGTGGGAACGGCGCCACCGCGCCGCCCCGTTTTGTTCAGGTTGCGGTATGGATCAGCGGATGCCCTGCGCGGACAGCTCGATCACCTGCGCGGCCTTGTCCTGAGTGATCAGGTTCGGACCCGAAGGAACGTTACCACCGGGCATCAGGCCGTATTTGGCGTGCAGGCCCATGAAGTTCACCGACAGGTACCCTTGCAGATACTGCTGCTGGTCGATGGCAAAGGCCGCGTCGCCATCCGCAATCGATTGCAGGAAGTTGGCCGACAGGTCGAAGGACGCAACATTCACGTCACGGCCCGATGCTTTGACAGCGGCAACAGTCGGCTCACCGGCCGAGCTTGCACCCAGCGCCATGACCGTATCGACGGCTTCATTTGCAGCCAGAGCAGCCGAGACCTTCGACTCGATTTCCGACGGATCGTTCGAGGTCGGCAGAACTTCGACATCGCCGCCAAAGCCTTCCGCGAAACCTGCGCAGCGCAGGTCCAGCGCAACGTTGCCCACTTCGTGGTTCACACAGATCGCGGTTTTGCCCCCCATCGAAGCCAGTTGTTCGCCCGCAGCTTTCCCGGCGTCAAACTCGTCCTGACCCACGTGCAGCAACGCACCCAGCTGTTTCGACACATCCGACCCCGAGTTGATCGAGATCACCGGGATGCCTGCGGCAACGGCGCGTTCGATCGACGGGCCAAGCGCATCCGCATCCGGGATCGAAACGATCAGGCCATCGGGCTCCTGGTTCACGGCAGCGTCGATCAGCTGCGACATGGCCACCATGTCGAAAGTTTCCGGAGCGCGGTATTCCACATTCACTCCGACATCCTTGCCAGCCTGTTCAACACCGTTCTTCACGACGTTCCAGAATGCGTCATTGGCCTGGCCATGCGATACGACCACGATGTCCTGCGCAAGAGCGGGCGTCGCCAGGGCCAGTGCCCCTGCGGCAAGTGCACCTTTAACGAATTTCTTCATTTCAGTTTCCTCCCATTGGTTCAGTCTGATCTTCTGTTGGGGTACCGGCCCCAATCATCCGGCTGTGCCGAATCTCAGTGGCTGCGGCTCAGGGCCGAGCTGTCGTTAGTTTGAAGAATTTTGGTCATTTTGCAACCGGTTTCAAAATTTCCTCCATCCGGACGGGCATTCCCGTCTGCGCTGACAGGGTCGCGGCCTCGGCCATCGCCAGCGCCGCCACACCATCCTGCAACGTGACGGGAACGTTGGAACCGCCGCTGACGGCATCAACAAATGCGGCCCATTCCACGCGATAGGCCGGCATGTAGCGTTCCAGAAAGAAATAAGTCGGCTTTGCGCCCACAACGCCATCTGCCGTCGATTTCACGACGGTGTTTTCCAGCATGTTATGCGCCTGCAACAACCCTTCCGAACCCAGCACCTCGACCCGCTGATCATAGCCATAGGCCGCCCGGCGCGAGTTCTTGATGACCGCAATCCGGCCGTCTGCGTAAGTCATTGTGACCACAGCCGTATCCACATCGCCTGCCGCGCCGATCTCCGCATCCACAAGCGACGATCCCACCGCCGTGACGGTCTGAGGCACATCCCCCATCAGAAAGTTCGCCATGTCAAAATCGTGGATCATCATGTCCCGAAACAGTCCACCGGACACTTTTACATAGGCGACCGGTGGCGGGGCCGGGTCAAATGACGTGATCGACAACAGTTCGGCCTTGCCGATTTCACCCGCGTCCAAACCGGCCTTCAAAGCCGCAAAATTAGGATCGAACCGCCGGTTAAACCCAATCATGACAGGTTTGCCGCGCCCCGCTACGGCGCTCAGACAGTCCTGTGCCCTCTGAAGGCTCAGATCGACGGGCTTTTCGCACAGAACGGCTTTGCCAGCGCCCGTGGCCGCCTCAATCAGGTCGGAATGCGTATCCGTCGGTGTTGCAATCAGAACCGCGTCAATCTCGGGATCAGCGATAATTTCTTCTGAACTGCGTGCCTCGGCCCCATATTCATCCGCGAGGCTGTTCGCCGCCTCGGGCAGCGCATCGGATACCGCACACAACCTGCTCCCCGGATGGGAAGATATGGCCTGCGCATGAACGCGCCCAATACGCCCGGCACCCAGCAATCCGACCCTCAACATGCAGCTCTCCCGAATCTTGTTGTTGTGCGTGACAATGATTTTCTTTGCAACCGGTTGCAATATATTTTTTGCATCACCCCCGGATTTGCCAGCGGCTTCTACAGCCTCAACACGAATACCGCGCAAAAACCCGGTCTGATCTCAACAGGATTGCACTGCCTGACACGCATATTTCCGCGCAAATGCCAACCTACGGGAATCCCCCAATATCGCCGCACGGTGAATCACGTTAGATTGTACGTAAGGAACACATACTACCACTCTGTGACCCCCTTAGAGGGGCTGGCATGACCCCCTCGTCCAGCCCCTCATACCACACCAAACAGCCACAAAATCACGACGCGCCGACCAAAGCAGGCGCATGTCCGGTATTGATCTGGTTTGACAATGGCGATCCCTGAAGGACTCGAACCCTCAACCTGCTGATTAGAAGTCAGCTGCTCTATCCAGTTGAGCTAAGGGACCGCTGCGCCCTTCTTGCGGTTTTTACCCGCGGGGTTCAAGAGGCAAGCGCATGAATGCGCTGTTGGGATCGTCAACATACCCAAAGATAGGCCCGCAATAGGAATATCCCAGCGACTCATACAGCTTACGGGCGGCATCATATTCGCGAAGATGGCTCGCCCCGGTCTCAAGAACCAAAGCCTCGCACCCCTCTGCGCCAGCCTGTTCAGCCAGATGCACCATCAGCACGCGCGCCAGCCCGCGCCCTCTTGCCTGCGCCAGAATATGCACTGATTTTACTTCGGCGGTTCCATCGGGCAGCGCTTTCAGCGCACCGCATCCCAATGGCTCCTGTCCGTCAAAAATGGCCCAGAACCGCACCCCCGGCCCAGCCAAGGCTTCAGCGTCCATCGTGTGGTTGCTTTCCGCAGGTCCCGCAGTTTCACCATGGGCAAAATGCGCATCGACAATCGGGCGCAATACGTCCGATGTCGGGTCAGCCTCTCGGATTTCGATCATTCAGTGCGTCCAGGGGCCGCGCCGGTCGGTTGCGAAATTCTCGCCATAGCCCCGCGCACGCAGATTGGGTTTGCGCTTGTGCGGCTCGCTGACCTCAGCATCGATACCGTGGGCCTTGGCATAATCCAGCGCCTCTTCCCTCGTGTCGAACTTCAGGCGCACCTGAGCCTGCGTGTCGCTGGACGACGTCCAGCCCATCAGCGGATCAACCTCGCGCGCCGAGGCCGGGGCGTATTCCAGAACCCATTTGCGGGTCTTGGCCATCCCCGAGGTCATCGCATTTCTTGCGGGCTGGTAGATCCGTGCGCGCATGTCGCCTCTCCGTACTCACTTGGCTGAGCCCGTTTATGCGTCAGAGCGCGCCCGGGGGCAAGATTGCAATTGTCGCGGCCCTCGCCTGCGAACTCATGCCAGAATCTGTCATCAGGCTGGGATAGGGTCGCGCCAAACGTACGCAAGAACATCACGCCATCTCACCCGTCGCACGGCCTCAGACCGCATAGCGGGCAATGAATCCGGATCGGCCCTTGCAGTTGGACAAAATAAGAACAAATGTAAGGGCCTGACGCCCGGAGCCTACCAATGCCTTACGCCCATTCCGACAAGACCCAACTGACCACCGAAGACGTGCGCGCGCGCCTGAAACTGGAAGGCGGCAAGCAATTCGTGATGCATACCGAATTCAATCCGGCGGGCGATCAGCCCACGGCGATCAAGGAACTGGCGGGCGGCGTGCTGGACGGGGAACGCGATCAGGTGCTGCTGGGCGCGACCGGAACGGGCAAGACCTTCACCATGGCCAAGGTGATCGAGGAAACCCAGCGCCCCGCCATCATCCTGGCCCCCAACAAGACGCTGGCGGCGCAGTTATACGGTGAATTCAAGGGCTTCTTCCCCGAAAACTCGGTGGAATATTTCGTGTCCTACTACGACTATTACCAACCCGAAGCCTATGTGCCGCGCTCTGACACCTACATAGAAAAAGAATCCCAGATCAACGAACAGATCGACCGGATGCGCCACTCGGCCACGCGGGCGCTGCTGGAACGCGATGACGTGATCATCGTCGCCTCGGTCAGCTGCATCTACGGTATCGGCTCGGTCGAAACCTACGGGGCGATGACGCAGGATCTGAAGGTCGGTCACGAATACGACCAGCGGCAGGTGATGGCCGATCTGGTGGCCCAGCAATACCGCCGTAACGATCAGGGGTTTCAGCGCGGCTCGTTCCGGGTGCGGGGCGACAGTTTGGAAATCTGGCCCGCCCACCTCGAAGACCGCGCCTGGAAACTGTCCTTCTTCGGCGAGGAACTGGAACAGGTCACCGAATTCGACCCGCTGACCGGCGAAAAAACCGACACGATGGACCATATCCGGGTCTATGCGAACTCCCACTACGTGACGCCGAAACCGACGATGCAGCAGGCGATCATCGGGATCAAAAAAGAACTGCGGATGCGCCTCGACCAGCTGGTCGGCGAAGGCAAACTGCTCGAGGCGCAGCGGCTGGAACAGCGCACCAATTTCGATCTGGAAATGCTCGAGGCCACCGGCGTCTGCAACGGGATCGAGAACTATTCGCGCTATCTGACCGGCCGCGCGCCGGGCGAGCCGCCCCCGACCCTGTTCGAATTCATCCCCGACAACGCCATTGTCTTTGCCGACGAATCCCATGTCAGCGTGCCGCAGATCGGCGGCATGTACCGGGGCGACTACCGGCGCAAGTTCACGCTGGCCGAACACGGGTTCCGCCTGCCGTCCTGCATGGACAACCGGCCCCTGAAGTTCGAGGAATGGGATGCCATGCGCCCGCAATCCGTCTTCGTCTCGGCCACCCCCGCCGCGTGGGAGCTGGACCAGACCGGCGGCGTCTTCACCGAACAGGTGATCCGCCCCACCGGCCTGCTGGACCCGCAGGTCGAAATCCGCCCGGTGTCGATGCAGGTCGACGACCTGCTGGACGAGGTGCGCAAGGTCGCCGCCGATGGCTATCGCACGCTGGTCACGACGCTGACCAAACGCATGGCCGAGGATCTGACCGAATACCTGCACGAACAGGGTATCAAGGTGCGCTACATGCATTCCGATATCGACACGCTGGAACGGATCGAGATTTTGCGCGACCTGCGTCTGGGCGCGTTCGACGTGCTGGTCGGCATCAACCTGCTGCGTGAAGGGCTCGACATTCCCGAATGCGGGCTGGTCGCCATTCTGGATGCTGACAAGGAAGGCTTTTTGCGGTCCGAGACCTCGCTGGTTCAGACCATCGGCCGCGCCGCGCGCAACGCCGAAGGCCGGGTGATCATGTATGCCGACAAGATCACCGGTTCGATGGAACGCGCGCTGGCCGAAACCGACCGCCGCCGCGCCAAGCAGATGGCCTATAACGAGGAACACGGTATCACGCCCGCGACCGTGAAAAAGAATGTCGAGGATGTTCTGGCCGGGCTTTATGAGGGCGACGTGGACATGAACCGCGTCACCGCCACCATCGACAAACCGATGCACGGCGCCAACCTCGAGGCGCACCTGAACGGGCTGCGCGACCAGATGCGCAAAGCCGCCGAGAATCTGGAATTCGAAGAGGCCGCCAATATCCGGGATGAAATCAAGCGCCTGGAAGCGGTCGATCTGGCCATCGCCGACGACCCCATGGCCCGCCAATGGGCGGTCGAGAAAGCCTCGGAGGACGCGGTCAAATCGCGCGGGCGATCAACGGCTGGACGGCCGGGGCAGCGGGGTGGGAATGTGAAGCGGCGGAAGCGGTAGCCTTACACACAACTGACGGTTGCAATTTGCCTCAAAGCAGGAAATCTATCTTCTTAGACAATCGGTTTAGGAAAGTTTTTTGATCACGCTTCTTATTGCAGTTGGACTGCTCGGAACAATTTCACTCCTAGCAATGGTTTGGGTATGGGTAAGTGTGCTCGCAGGATGGCGCGAAGCGTCGCCCGGCAGAAGTATATCAATGCTATGGTTCGTGCTCCTTTTGATGATCATCTGGGGACTTGGAGTAGATTCGAGCTTTAGCGGCTTACGAATGCTGGCGCTAGCTGTATGGCCCGCCTCAATCCTATTTTTACTGGGAGATGCTTTAACCGCGAGACTTTTTGTTTTTTTCTTTGCGGCGTTGATTTTACTGTTTTTGGTGGCCGCAGCCGCTGCGATCATGCCGGGCAAGGCAAAAATACCGACTATTATTGTTGGCGCAATGCTTACAGTGATAGGTCCGGTCGCGTTGCAAAACCTGCAAGTGCAATGGCAAATGAAAAGATACGCGAAAGCATCCGAGTTACGCATCATAGAACGTTCGTCTTTGTTCAAGTCCATTCGAGATCGCTCCGACGGTTACCAGTCCCCACATGGCGTCGCGTGTAACAGCGAGAATTGGCCGTTTCTTTGGAGTTATCGGCACAGAGACTGGATCGCACTGCCGTCCAACACCCGTTACGGCGGTGATACTAAGGAAAGAGTTATGAGCGTTTGCCTGAGTAGGTAAGTCACATCCCACACTCCACCCTTGCAGCCCAGCGCGCACTCCTCCACGTTTGAATTCACAAATTGTGTTTCCAAGCGGTTGCCATGACGAACCCGAACACCCTGGCCAGACCACATGAGGTCCAAATCGCTGTTCTCTCCAAATAAAAGAAAGGGCGGGTCTATCCCCGCCCTAACCGCTACCCCTTATCCCAATGGGCAATCACGTCGTACCCAACCGGCGTCGGTGGGCCTTCCATGAATTCGGCGAAATGGCCCCACAGCTCGGCCACTTTGGGTGCGTTTGCGTTCGAGGTCGCCTCGCTTTCGACCACCGAGATCACATAGCCCGAACCATCCTCGTTCATCACGTTGGTAAAGCTGTGCATGCCGGGCATACCCATGATGTCGGATTTCAATTCATTCATCTTCGCCGTCGCCGCCTCGCGCGTACCGGGCTTCATTTTGTATTGGGTAATTCGTGCAAACATCACTTTCCTCCGTCGTCTGGCAAAATTGCCATGTAACACGGCCGGAACGGCCCCGCCGCGCGTACTCTAGCACGGCAGTCCGAAATCTCGCATTGATACCGGCGATTTGCGCCGATTTTCAACCATACACCGCACTGCATCCGGGTGGCTGTCCCTTCAGGGTTGCAGCCTCGCCCCCAGTGCGGTTGTTTTTGCACCGATGGATGCTTGATCCCAATCAATGTCGAAACGCGAATGCGTCGGCAAAGTGGGTCCCATGCAAACACAGAACCCAACCGGAATTGACGCCTACAAACCAGCCCAGATCGCCGAGCTGGTTGAAACAGCTGGCGTTGCCAAGGCACATCTCACGGTCGGTCAGACGCTGACTCTGGCGATACTCGCGGGTGTGTTCATCGGTTTCGGCGGGGCCGCCTTCACCATGGTCATGACCGGCGTTGACCCGGGGTTTGGACCGGCCCGGTTTCTGGGTGGCGTCGTGTTCTCGCTGGGCTTGATCCTTGTGGTCGTCGGCGGGGCCGAGCTGTTCACCGGAAACGCCCTGATGACCATCGCGGCGGTGGATCGGAAAATCTCGCCGCGCGCCCTGCTGCGCAACTGGGGCCTCGTGTACCTTGGGAATTTGGTCGGGGCCATCGCGCTGGCTTTGGCCTTCGCTGCAACCGGCTTGCTGGACGGGCCCATGGGGGCCACCGCATCAGCAATCGCAAATGGCAAGGCCGACCTCTCGGCCACCCAGGCGTTTGCCCGCGGCGTTCTGTGCAACGCGTTGGTCTGCCTTGCCGTCTGGCTGAGCTTCGCGGCCAGAACAGCGGCGGGCAAGATCATGGCGGTACTCTGGCCCATAGCGGCGTTTGTCCTCTTGGGGCTCGAACATTCGGTCGCCAACATGTACCTGCTGCCGCAGGGCGCGCTTGCCGGTGCCGATTTCGGTTTGGGCGCGGCCATGGGCAACCTGTTCTGGGTCACGATCGGCAATATTGTCGGCGGCGCAGGCGGCGTCGCGCTTGCCTATCGCTTTGCCTATCTGCGCAATACGCCCGGCTGAGCACGCGGTTTATCAGGTTTTGGGCAAGGAGATCCCCACACTCCACCCTTGCACCCCGCCCCACCCTCCTCCACGTTTGAAATCACAAATTGTGATTCCAAACGGCTGCCATGACGAACCCGAAAAACCTGCCCAGCGCGCATGAGGTGCAAAGCGCCATTCACAGGGTGCGCGGCACCCGTGTGGTGCTGGCCGAGGATCTGGCGCAGTTCTACGGAAAATCCGTCAGCGCCTTCAATCAGGCCGTCTCGCGAAACACCGACCTGTTCGAAGGCTACCGCTTTCAGCTGACCGATGCCGAGGTCGCTGATTTGCAATCACAGAATGTGATCTCAAAACCCAAAGGCCGCGGCGGGCGGCGGGTCAATCCGTGGGTCTATACCGATTACGGCGTGGCCATCGCCTCGGCTCTGTTCAAGGATCCGCGCGCGATCAAGATCACGCGGATGATCACCGAAGCCTTTGTCGATGGCGCGAACGCCCTGGCCGAGACCCCGCGCAACCTGCCGGAAATCCTGCCCCCCGAACAGACCCCCGCCCCGCTGCTGCCCAATGGTGACCAACTGCGCGATCTGGCCGAAAACATCCTCGATTCCGGCCAGCAGAGCCTTGTCGATTACATCGCCAACCCAACCACCAAGCGCCAACAGGCCGTGGCGGTGATCATGAAGACGCTGGCCGAAACCGCCGGGGAAGAGGTCCGCACCCAACAGGAACGCCTGCGCCTGCGCATCGCCGAACGGCTGGCCACCGGCGATTATGCCAGTGACGACGACCGCAAAGGGTTGCTGGAACTGCTACAGGCGATGAAAGGTTAGCCCTTTCCCGCCCCTAGAATTCAGGGGCGCACGAACTTGGCGCTTCCCACTGACCGTTCGCGCGGCTTCGGCTGGTCCTGTGCCTGCACGGTGGTCGCGCGTGGCAGCTCCAGCTCGGCATACCCGCAGGCCACCCCGTCACCATCCGGGTCGTTGCGCTCATGATAGCCCGGCTGCCCTGCGCGGAATGGCCCGATCCCCATGGCCTGTGTCGCATCACATCCCGCCAGCGCGATCAGGTGGATCACCGCCTCGTCCCGCTCATAGCCCGAGGTGCGCAGAAAGACGCCCGTGGCAATCAGCGCGGTCGTCAGCGGCAGCAGCAGAACCATGATCAGTATCCGCAGCGGGGACAGCGCCTGCCGCCGCGCCGCCTCGGCGCGCTGATGTCGTCTGGCCGAGCGCGGGTTCAGATCAGGTGCTTCCTGCGTTGGTTTCTTGAACAACATGCCCCGACCCATAAGGGCAATATGTGGCAAAGCCGAGGCAACACAGTTCCACCGGGTTCAAAAAATCTGGCCCGGCCCGAAACCACCGCCCGCACAGGCACAATTTTGCTTACTGCCAGTGATGCCCGGCCGTCACCGTACCACATGCACCGCACAAGGGGCGTGGCGCACAATATGGGACGCAGTGGACCCCAACAGCAGATCCTGCATCCCCGGCCGGTGCGAGGCCACGATGATCAGGTCCGGGTGATGCGCCTCGGCCCAGTCCAGAATGGTCCGGCCGGAATGCCCTTCGACCACCACGCCCGTGGCATTCGGCAATTGCGACGCCAGCGTATCCAGCTCTGACTGAATCGCCTTTCGGGCCTCGGACAGATATTCCGCCGGCATGTATGAGATTGCATAATTCGGAATATGCTCAACCACATGCAGCAATGTGACCTGCGCGTCCGGCGTGGCCAGAACCCGGGCCAGTTTCAACGGCCCGGACGTATCTCTTTCAGCATCGAAAGAGATCGGAACGAGAATGTTGTGATACATAGCATGCGCCTCCGTTTTGCAGACTTACTTTGAAACAGACATGCACCGCAGGCTTTGATTCAGGTCAGGTAGAGCCAAATGTCTCTGCAACGTCATACATGACCGGCTCAAAGCTCTTGCACAGCTCGTTGATCTTGCGGTTGCGGTCGCGCATCTCGGGGGTCCGCAGCATGGCCAGGAAATCCTCGCGGCGTTGCCATTGCGAATAGTTGGCGATCCGGGTTTGCGCATCATTCACATGAAGCCCGGCAGAAACAAAGCCGGGCTGCTTTGAGATGAACTCGGAATAGGCGTCGGTCAGCGCTTCCAAAAGGTCCTGACAGGTGCCGGGCGTCATTTCAAACGTGGTGATAACTGTCTGAACACTGGCGTTTTTGGCGATTTTCGGCATCGGGATTCTCCATTTCTTTACCCAAGCCTAGCACATCAGATTGAAACGTCGCCTATTTCCTTTCCGATGCGCCAATCAGCGCTTTTCTGCGCCCGTTTGTCAGGCGGCTGGCCACCCCGGAATGGGCGGCCAGCCGCTGTTTCAACGCTCCATTCGCATCGTGACCGAGACTTCGCCTTTCAGGTGATCCGGCCAGCGCAGAATAAGGCTGTCGCCACTGACCCCTTGTTCGGTCAGAACATGAGGGGCCGAATAGACAAGGTTGTTGAACACCCCGGTCAGCGACCCGATGACAGTGACCCCGTCGCAGCCACGCGCCTTGCCGCCAAATGGCAATTCTCCGTTTGCCGAAACCGCCCAGATATTCGCAACCGAGTTCTGCTGGCTGCGGACGCGCAGCGGGTTCGAGGATCTCTTGCCAATCCCGTGATAGGTATTGTTCTCGTATGTCACGTTCGAATGCCTGTTATTGTCCAGATCGGCAAAAGACGTATCGACCCGTTCCGCCCGCTCAATCGAACCGCTGGTGGCGCGGAACTTGTTGCCGGTCACCGTCACGCCATTCAGGTAATGGCCAGCGCCATAGGGGCGGATGATGATATAACTGAACCAGGCCGGTGCATCGCTTGAGAAAAAGATATTGTCCGTGATGCTCATCGAACTGAACGAGAAACCACTGGTATAATTCGGCGCCGCATCGCGTTCGTTGGTCCATTCGATAAAGCAGTTGTCGACATAGTTCTCGGCAATGGTCGAGGTGTTGTAGGTGCCGATCATGATCAGCCCCGCGGTACGGACCCCTTGCGGGATGCCGTCGCCCTGGAAGAAATGGTTGCCCAGAACCAAATTGGTGCCACCGCCCAGAACGGCAAAATGCTTGAACCGCACCGCCTGATTGTGACGCAGCTTCACATCGTTCGAGTTGGTGTTCAGCCCGATGGAATTCCGGTCCGTCACGTCAAGCGCTTCTTCTGAGGACAAGAACTGGCAATTGTCGATCAGCAGCCCCTTGCACCCCGTCGCGGTCGAGGTCAGGCCCCGATCCTTCGGGCGACTGATAAAACAGTCTTTCAACGAAAACGTACTGCCCGAGGCCGCCAGACGAATACCGCTGCACCGGCTGTTGCACTGAAACTCGATCTGTTCCATGCCGAATTTCCGCAACGTATCGAAACCGCTGAAATCCAGCAGGTATTTGAACGACTGAAAGGTAAAGGTCTGGGTACCGGCGGCGTCATAGATGGGTGCACTCAGGGTTATCTCACCGGCACCTATGTTTTTCGAGCGCACGTAAACCTCACGCCCGACACCACTGCCTTCAACCAGCGATCCCACGGGAATATTGGCCACATTGGCGACATTGGTCAGGCGTGTCTTGTCCGACGGGTCATAGGTAGCGACAGAGGTGAAGGTTTCGGTGTCCCAGGCGGTACCGCTTTTGACATCGAACTGCCCGTTGCGGATCACGCGGCGCGTGGAAAAGCCGCTTTGCTTGTTGGGAACCGCAGCGGCCATGTCGATCGGCGCGGAAACGGAAATCTTGCGTCCGCCCAGATCCAGCGAGTCATGATCCGAATTGTTCAGCAGAGCCTGAAACGCCTTCTTGAAGGCCAGCTCCTCATCTCCGAACGCCTCGATATATGCGGGCAGATGGAAATCCTTGGTCAGCAACAGCATCTTGTCATCCGGCATGGTGACGGTGCCTTCGAATTCAATCTCCGCATCGATGCTGGTGTTTTCCGCAAGGTGATAGATGCCTTGCGGAACAAAGACCCGGCGGCCACCGGCCGCCTGATCCGCCGCCTCAAACGCAACCGAGTCATCCGTCACACCGTCACCAACGGCACCAAAGTCGCGCACATCGACCAGGCTGATCATCTCGCGCAGAAAGAACCCGGTGACATCGGTGATCTCAAGATCATCGACACGCACCAGCGCGCCGTTGGCCCCTTCGATATCCAGGCCGAAATGCCCGTAAAGGGCAGCCAGCCCCCAGGGCATGTCCACGCCCGGGCGCTGGCCAGTGCCGACAATCGCGGTGATCTCGTGAACGGTGCCATAGCCCGACAGCTGGGTGGCCGGCCCCTGTTCCACAACACCGGCCACATGCACATCACCCGCGCCACCGGCCCAGGCTGCAATGCGCACCGACGGCAACGGGCCGCTGATCGCCTTGACCCGGGCTTTGATCTGCAAATAGCAACCGGGCAGGATCGGCGTCTGCCCCATGTAACGCAATTGCTGGGTTGTGTTGACCTTCAGGATCTCAAGACAACCGGCAAAATCCGCATCCGCCGGAACAAATACGCCCGTGCCGGACCCGCCATATGTGGGCGATCCGGGTGTTCCGTCCCCCGCAGACCAAACCGTCAGACCATTCGCGAATTGTGGCGGCATGAACACGATGCCGTCGGTGATTGCCTTGTTCATTGAAAACCCTTTCCCAATCGCGTCGCGCAAATCCGGCGACGCGTCCAAACCCCGTGTTCAGGTCCGCCCCGAACGCGACAGTCTGGATATCGAAAAGGAATTAACCACGGTTCATCTCACCGTGACGGTGGTGTTGCCTCAGGCCGCAGGGTCAGCGGCACCCAACAGTTGCACCCCGTTGATCTTCCAGCCTTCCGTCAGCGGGATCATCTGATAGTCCAGAAGATGCACCCGCCCGTTACCGTCCGTAATCATCACCTTCTGCCACAGCGCGCCATCGACCTCGCGCAGTTCCAGAAAACGCACATCGGCGGGGCGCCAGACCATGGGATAGCCATTGCGCACCATCGCGCCGAAATTGTCGGGGTTTCGGAACAGACTCTGGATGCTGGGGCTGGCAAAGGTGAAGGCGGTCGCAAAGTCATCCGCCCGGAAGGCCTGTATCTGTGCCGCGATATTGGCCTCGATCTCGGCACTCTGCGCAAATGCGCCCGACGCCAGCCCGGCGCTCAGGGATAATGCAAGCAGTAGTCGACGCATGGGGCCACCTCCTGTTCCAAGGATAGCCCCATGCCGGTTCAGGTCAAATCAGACCAGCTCTCCGGCCAGTGCCTTGTCGATCAGCGCGATGGTCTCGGGCACGCCGTAAAGCGCGATAAAGCCCCCGAAACGCGGCCCTTGCGAGGCCCCCAGCAGCACCTCATAAAGCGCCGAGAACCACCCTTTCATCGGATCAAACCGCTCGCGTCCGATGGCATAGACCACCGATTGCAACGCCTCATCCTCGGTCGGGCCATCATATGCCTCAAGCGCCGCCTTCAGCGCTTCCAGCGCCTCGCGCTCCTGATCCGTCGGCGCGCGATGCTTGCGCGTCGGCTTGACGAAATCGTTGAAGTACCGCACGGCGAAACCGGCCGCCTTGTCCAGATCGGGGTGGCTCTCTGCCGTTGCCTCGGGCGCATAGCGGCGGATAAAGCCCCACAGCGCCTCCTTGTCTTCGGCACCGGAAACCGATGCCAAATTCAGCAGCATTGCAAAGGGTACGATCAGGGTCGATTCCGGCACGTCGCCGCCGTGGATATGCCAGACCGGGTTGTTCAACTGCGCCTTCAGGTCCTGCCCCGGATAGGCGCGCAGCTGCTGATGATACTCATCATAGGCTTTCGGGATCACGTCGAAATGCATCCGCTTGGCCGTCTTGGGCTTTTGGTACATGAAGTAAGCCAGCGACTCGGTCGGCGCATAGGTCAGCCATTCGTCAATCGAGACACCATTGCCCGACGATTTCGAAATTTTCTGTCCGTTCTCGTCCAGAAACAGCTCATAGCTGAAATGCTCGGGCGCGCGGCCACCCAAGGCCCGGCAGATCCCGTCATATATCTTTTCGTTGGTCGCGTGTTCCTTGCCGTACATCTCGAAATCAACGCCCAGTGCCGCCCAGCGCGCCCCGAAATCCGGCTTCCATTGCAGCTTCACGTTGCCGCCGGTGACGGGAACGGTCCATTCCTTGCCGTCTTCATCATCGAAGGTGACGGTATAGGTCTCGGCGCAGACCTTTTTCATCGGCACATACAGAACCCGCCCGGTTTCCGGGTGGATCGGCAGGAAGATCGAATAGGTCTGCTGGCGTTCTTCCCGTAGGCTTTTCAACATGATGGCCATCACGTCGTCATAGCGTTCAACCGCACGCTTCAGGATCTCGTCGAACTGGCCCGAGCGATAAAAGTCTCGCGCCGAATAGAACTCGTATTCGAACCCGAAGGTATCAAGGAACCGGCGCAACATCGCGTTGTTGTGTTCGCCAAAGCTGTCAAATTCGCCAAACGGATCAGGAACCGAGGTCAGCGGGCGCTGCAAATGCTCTTCCAGCGCCTCGGGGTTCGGCACGTTGCTGGGAACCTTGCGCATCCCGTCCAGATCGTCCGAAAAACAGATCAGCTTGGTCGGGATATCCGACAGCGCTTCAAAGGCGCGCTTGACCATCGTGGTCCGCGCCACCTCGCCGAACGTGCCGATATGCGGCAGGCCCGACGGGCCGTATCCGGTTTCAAACAGCACATACCCCTTTTCCGGAGCACCTTTCTGATAGCGTTTGAGCAACCGGCGCGCCTCTTCAAAGGGCCAGGCCTTGGACGACATCGCGGTTTCGCGCAGTTCAGACATTTCAATGTGCTCCATTGGGGAAACGGTCGCGGCTGCACCACGCAACCCGACCGGCCCCTCCTATTGTGCCAGTGCAGCATGAGTCAATGACAGGCAACACTTTTCGCGATCCTGCGGCACCAGATCACTGGCGCCACCCCGCAAGGACTGTCAGTTTTCCCAATAGGCACACGACCCTTCTTCCTCCACGTCCAGGCGCGAAAGCAACTCATGTACAGAATGAAACCCGGTGTTAAGAAAGACCCCGAGCGCAGGTGGGCGCTTCCGGACCGTATATTCTTCGGCAATGGCGCCTGCCACATACTCGCTGGCGTCTATCTGAAGATGTCGCCCCTGCCCGGTTTTTATGCAGAAAGAATTGTCCCTGCCGAAGGGTTTGCCGGAAGCCACATCTACGTCACCAATGGCTTGCTCGCGTTCGATTGCCACGGGTATACGATCCGGAACCGGCTTGTCAGGTATTACACGAACAATTGGGCCGGCGAATATGATGAAGGGTGGAATTGCTGGCTGGAACTGGTGAATTTCGACCTTCTGAGTACCGCAGATCTGAATGCACGCAAGTTTCTTGGCCCCGACCAGTACAGATATGACCCGGTTGAGCGGGCACAGAACTATCTCGCACGGATTGACCACAAAAATGCTTCAGAGAAAACCATGCTCCGGCACCTCCGGGTTATGCCCGACCGGGGTTAAACAGAATTCCTAACCCCCAGAACCTGCTTTTCCGCCTCAAATCACGAGCTAGGTGTTGAACCTCACCGCCCCCCCTCATATCGTGCGCGATCAGAAACACCCAAGCAGGATGCCCCGAATGACCGAGCAAGTTCCCCACCCGATGTCCCCACAGGATTGCCTTGTGGCGATCATGGTTGCGATCTCGGCCTCCGACGAAACCATCCGAACCGCCGAGTTGGTCAAGATCGAGGTCGCCGTGAACATGTTGCCGGTCTTCGCCGGGTACGACATCGACCGGATGCGCCACGTGTCGCAGGTCGTGTTTGACCTGTTCGAACAGGAAGACGGGCTGGATGCGCTGTTTGGCCTGATCCGGGACAACCTGCCCGAACGCCTGAACGAAACGGCCTATGCTCTGGCCTGTGACGTCGCCGCCGCTGACGGAACGCTGGCCGAATCCGAACTGCGCCTGCTGGAAGAAATCCGGTACGAGCTGAACATCGACCGCCTGCACGCGGCCGCGATCGAGCGCGGGGCTAGGGCGCGCCACACCGTCTGACGCCCGCTTCAGGCCAGTTTCAGGTTTCAGCTTCCGTAAAGTGATCCCCAGCGCTCCAGCAAGGCGCGCTGCAATTTCCGCGATCTGCTGTTCCAGCTGCGTGCGCCGTCCGGGCGCTCACGCTGCGCGCGTGGGATCGTGGCGCGATGATCCACGTCAGCGGTGAATATCGCGAATGCCAGATCAACCCCGTCCGCAGTTGTCAGGAAACCACCCAACCCGGATACAAAGTTCAATGTTCCGGTCTTGGCATCAACCTTGATCGGGTGGTTCTTGACGGGCCGCCCGTCCCGGTCGGTCAGTGCAAAAGGTTTCATCAGGGGTCGCAACATCCCCGATTTCTGTGTTGCAACAAGGGCCGCAACCAAATCCGCCGGTACCATGCGCGAGGCATCGCTCAGTCCCGAATGATCGACCATGGCGATCCCGGTCACGCCAAAACGACTGGCGGCCCACCGGTTCATCTCGGCTGCCGATTCCGCCAGGGTGTGCGGGTCAACACCGCGCGCCCTGGTCGCGGCCAGCCCGACCATCTCGGCCGTCAGGTTGGTCGAGTATTTCAGCATCCCGCGCAGGATATGATCCAATCTGTCGCTGCGATGCACAACAAGATCGACACCCTGCACGCTTTGGCGTGTCACCTGAACACGCTTCAAAACGATTCCGTTCGACCGCGCCAAGGTGCGAAACACATCGCCCGCGTATAAAGCGGGCTTGCGCACCGGCAACCAGCGGGCCCCGCCATTGCCCAACGCGCCCTTGGCCACGGTCCAGCGATCCTGCCGCGCGCTTGCCTGATAGGTATAGATCGGCAGGCTGCGATCCTCGACCCGCATGGCCGAGACATCCACCGCAGGCACATAACGCTCGCTGCGGGCATCCATGGTTATGTCATAGCCATTGCCTGCACGTTTCCATTCAAAATGGACACGATTGAAGTTCAGGGAAATGCCGCTGACAGCCGGGCTATAACCCACATGATCCGGCTGTTCGGGATCGATGCTGAACACATAAGGCAACGCCCCGTCATAAACCTTGAACGCGCCGCGCACTTCGATAATCCCGGCCTCGCGCAAATTGGCCGCCATCGCGGCCAGCGCATCCGTATCCAGCAGCGGGTCGCCGCCCCCAACCAGAATCAAATCGCCGTGCAGAACGCCCTTCTCGATCCGGCCATCCGCCACCAGCCGAGTCTCGAACCGGTGTTCCGGCCCCAGAACATCCAGCGCATAAAGCGCGGTCATTGCCTTTCCAACGCTGGCCGGGGGCAGACTTGCGCCCTCACCAAACACTTCCAGTTGCGCCCCGGTCGCCACATCCGCAACCGCAAACACAACTTCGCCTTTCAGGCCTGCTGCGGCCACCAATCGCTCGGCACCGCTTAATATGACCCCACGCGCCTGCGGTCTCAGCGATACAAGCGGCGCCTGCGCAAGGCCCGCTGCCGGGATCAGGGACGCCCCCAATCCCCCCAGAAACAAACGACGTGAAAAACGACCAGCCATAGCCGAATTAAAATCCCACAGATCAAAAGCACACAACCACTGTGTTAGATTATGCGCCCGTTGGGGCTATTCCGGCAACACTTCTGCGCCCCATTCGCCGCGCGTCCGGAGTTCGGTCGAACTTACATCGATCATCGGCACGTTCACGAAACACCACGCCGGGGCCAGTGCCTGCCCCAAAAGGTGCCGCGCCTGCCCGTCGATCCGGTACTTCGCATAGACCCGCGCCGCAGGTGACATCCGGGCCGAGATCCGCTCGCCCGGCCGCGCCACCACGCCCACCGGCACAGTGTCCATGATCAGCCGCCAGTCTTTCCAGCGATGAAACTGCGCCAGATTATCCGCGCCCATCAGCCAGACAAACCGTACCTGCGGGTAAAGCCGCCTGAGCGCTGTCAGAGTGTCCGCAGTCGCCCGCGTGCCGACCAGCGCCTCGATATCCGTCACATCCACCTTCGGATGCTGCATCACCTGCCGCGCCGCCGCCATCCGCCGCGCAATCGGCGCAGGCCCCCGCTCTTTCAACGGATTGCCCGGTGACACCAGCCACCACACCCGATCCAGCCCAAAGGCCTTCATCGCCTCACGCGTTACATGCACATGGCCCCGATGCGGCGGATCGAATGACCCGCCGAACAGCCCAACGACCTGCCCGGGCCGCGCGTATGGGATGTCATACCGCTCCATAACCTGCTGATGTTCAGAACCGGGCCGCGTTGTCAATCAATCGGTTGCACGGCGTCGCCCAGCGCAACCCGCCCCGGCCTGACAACTTCGGCACACCATCCCCCATGCCCCCGCACGGCAGAATAGCCGCCCTTGCCCAGCGCCTCTTCCATCCGGCTGCACGGTGCACAGATCACGGTAAAGCGCAAAACGGCCTCGCCCACCTGCACCTCACGCCCCTTGAGCGCGGCAAGGTTGATCCCCGAAACCACCAGATTGCGCCGCAGGATTTCGGGCGCAACCGGCCCCCGCCCCAGATAGGACCCAATCGCCGCCAAATGCTCCTGCTGGATCAGAGAAACCGCCCGCTTGCCCGCACGGCCCCGGTCGCCGTCGAGCCCATCAGCCGAGACCACCGCCTCCCTCACAACCTCCACCCCAACCCGCCGCTCGGGCCGGACGCCAATCCACTCTACCCGTCCAGGCTTCGCCCAGCCTGATATCAGTTCCGCTAGTGCCACCACTTCATGCCCCTCATACAGCCCGGCAAACCTAGCCCATGCAGATACGGGACGAAATTCACAAAACCACCAGCTTGCCCCGCCCGCCCCGCTCGGATATCCAGCGTTCCAACCCAATTTCCCGACCCAGAGGACGCGACATGGCCGCCTATCAATATGTCTACCACATGCAGGGTGTCTCCAAGACCTATCCCGGTGGCAAGAAGTGCTTTGAAAACATCCACCTCAGCTTTTTGCCCGGCGTGAAAATCGGTGTTGTCGGCGTCAACGGCGCCGGTAAATCGACGCTGATGAAGATCATGGCCGGCCTCGACACCGACTTCACTGGCGAGGCTTGGGCGGCTGAGGGCGCCAAGGTCGGTTACCTGCCGCAGGAACCGCAGCTGGATGAATCGCTCACCGTCCGTGAAAACGTGATGCTGGGCGTCGCGGCGAAAAAGGCCAAAGTTGACCGCTTCAACGAGATCGCCATGGAGATCGCCGAGAATTACTCGGACGAGCTGATGGAGGAAATGACCACCCTGCAGGACGCGATCGACGCGGAAAACCTCTGGGACCTCGACAGCCAGATCGACGTCAGCATGGAGGCGCTGCGCTGCCCGCCGGACGATGCCAATATCGCCAACCTTTCAGGCGGTGAGAAACGCCGCGTGGCGCTCTGCAAGCTGCTGCTCGAAGCGCCCGACATGCTGCTCCTGGACGAACCGACCAACCACCTGGACGCCGAAACCATCGCCTGGCTGCAACAGCACCTGATCGACTACAAGGGCACCATCCTGATCGTCACCCACGACCGCTATTTTCTGGATGACATCACCGGCTGGATCCTCGAACTCGACCGCGGCCGCGGCATTCCGTACGAGGGCAACTACTCGGCCTGGCTGGAACAAAAGGCCAAACGGCTGGAGCAGGAAGCCCGCGAGGACAAGTCCAAGCAGAAGACCCTGCAGCGCGAATTGGAATGGATGCGTCAGGGCCAGAAGGCCCGTCAGGCCAAATCCAAGGCCCGGATCAACGCCTATAACGAGCTGGCCGAACAGTCCGAACGCGAAAAGCTGACCCGTGCCCAGATCGTCATCCCCAACGGCCAGCGCCTTGGTGGCAAGGTGATCGAGGTCGAGGGCCTGTCGAAACACATGGGCGACAAGCAACTGATCGAAGGGCTGGATTTCGCCCTGCCCCCCGGCGGCATCGTCGGCGTCATCGGCCCCAACGGCGCGGGTAAATCGACGCTGTTCAAGATGCTCACCGGTCAGGAACAGCCCGACAGCGGCACCATCACGCTGGGCGACACGGTCGAGCTGTCTTATGTCGACCAGTCCCGCGACGACCTGAAAGACAACGACACCGTGTGGGAGGCGATCACCGGCGGCGCCGAGATCATCCAACTGGGCGACGCGCAGGTCAATTCCCGCGCCTATTGCTCGTCCTTCAACTTCAAGGGCGGCGACCAGCAGAAAAAGGTCTCGTTGCTATCTGGCGGTGAGCGCAACCGCGTCCACATGGCCCGCCTGCTGAAAGAGGGCGGCAACGTCCTGCTGCTTGACGAACCCACCAACGACCTCGACGTCGAAACCCTGCGCGCACTGGAAGACGCGCTGGTCGATTTCGCCGGCTGCGCCGTCGTCATCTCACACGACCGCTTCTTCCTCGACCGGATTTGTACGCATATTCTGGCGTTCGAGGGCGATGCCCATGTGGAGTGGTTCGAGGGCAACTTCGAGGATTACGAAGAGGATAAGAAGCGGCGGTTGGGACCAGACGCGCTGGAGCCCAAGCGGCTGAAGCATAAGAAGTTTGCGCGGTAGGGTTTTCAAGGAGGGCAAATCAAGAAGGTATGCCCTCTACTTCCTTACTGTAGCAACTGCTGTTACAGCAACTCCCAATGGTATTAGTAAAAAACATGTCCCCATCGCCCAAGGTGTGTAGGGCAATGGTACATTTTTCGATAGAATTGACAGACCAATTCCCAAACTTGCGCAAATAAAGCCCTTAAATTGAGGTTTGGTACCGGCCTCGATAGCTTTGTTTTGCAGATTGTCTAAAAACTTATTTCCGCTCATTTACAGGCGTAACCCAATTCGCGAATGCAGCAGCCGACAGAGCAAACAATACAGCTGCCGCAACAGGCAACCAATTGCTGTCTGAAAAGCTGCTTCCAATAATAGCGGCAACAGAAAACACTGCAAAAAATGCCGCAATATAGAAGCTAGCGTGAGACACTTCACTGACCGTTTTCGGCGCCGCATCGACTGCGTTTTTTGGGTGCACAAAATTTGGAAAGTTTGGCAATTCGTACTTGTCGAAGGTGACGACGCTGTTCGCCACTGCAGAATCGAAATAGACCCGGCTCACTTCACGCACAGGCGCAGTGAAACGTTTCTCTGAAACAACTTTGTTTTTGCGTGGGCTCTGCGTGAAAGAAACGCTGTCCGATCGCACAGAGTGATAGCTAAGACTTGCAACTGTCATCCTTCCTCTCTTCCTTTAAACATTTCATCCCACTCATTGAGCCTTTCGGTCAGCCAATCACGTATACCTTCTGCGTTTCGTCTATCAAGGTGCAGCGTGCAAGATACTGTTCGCACAACTCCATCCTTCGACACACGCTCGTTAACCAACTCCGCACCTAGCCTTCCGTCTTCGGAAATTTCATTAACGACCAACTGAGGGAGGGCGTTCCTCTCGCTGTAGATAGACACCGAAAGCTTTTCCCCCGATGCAGAGATACTTCCCATAGCGCCATCCACCATAACCTCTTTATGGTCGTTGGCTTTGATATAGTGAAAGTTCAGTTTTTTCAAAACAGTACTCTTGCCTCTCCAAGGTCAGCAGCGTTGCACGAGTGACCCATCATTGTCTGGTACATAGCTTAACAATTTGCAAACTTTTATGGTGAGTTCCACCAAAATATTTTGTGAGTAACGTATTAAAGTTCGTTCGCACCTATCCGGTTACCTTACAAAACAAGGCAATCCTAGGGTGGGTGCTCGCACCCCTCACACCAACTGGTAGGCCGGGCTTCAGCCCGGCACCACTCGAAACACCCACACCTTTACCAACATCCGCCGATGAATGGCCTCAAAACCCTTCAATCGCTCTGAGGGGAATGGTGAATGCCGGGCTGAAGCCCGGCCTACGGGGGGGTGTTCTTTGTATCACGGTTCTCCGAACGCGCCGTCCGTCACACCGCCGCTCCATTCCGGATCAACCCGGCCTGCGCGGATATCACGATGGATCGACGAATATGGCCAATCGGGCGGGCGGGCCACCAACCCGTGCTTGACCGGGTTCCCCCAACAATACGCCATGTGATTGCGGTAATCCCGTTCGTCGCAAATGGTATGCTCCCAAAACCGAGGCTGCCAAACCGCCCCTTCGCGTTTGTTGACCCGTAGGCCGGGCTTCAGCCCGGCATATCTGCCGGATGTCACAACGGGCAAAACTGTCGGTACCGGTGCCGAGCTGAAGCCCGGCCTACGGTTTGCCTTGTTCACGCCCATGGTGAACCGAGCTTTGATCGCACCCCACCGCGTGGAATAATCCGCATCGCCCGGCGGCAAGGTCCACACCGCGTGCAGATGATCCGGCAACACCACAAACGCATCACACCAAAACGGACGCTCCCGCTGCGCTTCGGCAAAAGCCGCGCGCAGATGTGCGACCTCGCGGATCAACAGGTCCGATGACCGGTCGGCCAACGACACCGTAAAGAAATATCTGGCACCGGGAATGCGGACGCGGCGATAATCACTCATGCGCGCAAGGTGGCGCAGGTATGACTACCAAGTGGTTAACACACACGCCTTTGCAGGCCACTGCCGCAGGTCGGGTGGTCCGCCAACCTTCGGTGTCCCATATCACAGCATTCAAGGATGATTGCAGGTGCAGCGCTTATCCGAACCGGTTGCCACGCAGCCGCCCGACGCCGAACAGCCCTGTCAGCGCCCCAACCAGCAGCAGCCAACTGGCCGGAAGCGGCACGGCCGAGACGTTCACGTCCACCGGCGTTTCTTCGGACCCTGGCTCATTGCACCACAGCTCGCAGAATTCGGGCCCGGAGTCCTCCTCGACCTCCGTCCGTTCAGCCAAAACCTCCAGCCAATGCTTCGGCCTTCCACGTTCAGCCAAACGAGGACGTCTTTCCTTACGGCGCGGGTTCTCCTTCGCAAAGACAGGTGTCTTCAACTCGTGTTCAACTTCGAACATGTTGTCGAATTTGAACCCGCCTTCACGCGCGCCCGGCATCGAACCCTCTGTCCCAAACGGAACAGTCAGGGCCTGCGCGGCTCCGGCCCAGCACAACAAGGTTATCGTACAGACAACTTTCATATCCGCCCCCCACGGCTGCCTGAAAGTATAGCACCGGATCGCAGATTTTCCAAACATAGTGATTGATGAATAATAACCGTCAGTTGTGAGAAGACCCCCCGCTCAACCGGCCAGAATGACACTGGTCCTGACCACGTGCCTGGAACCAGAAAGTGTCACTCTCCCGCGCAGGCATGGCACGTGGTGACCGCTCCGCATGGCCGACCGGAAAAGTGTGGGTCCGGGTTTTTCACTACCGTCGCGTATCAACAGACAGGGTGATCAGAGCACCCGGGATGCCATCAAACGGTGTCAAATCCGTCAGCGGATTCTTGTACAAATAGGGCTTTCTGCCCTCTGGCCCCTGTACAATCCGTGCAAACCACTCTTGCCACAGGCTTGCCTCAATGCCATATGCAAGGTGCTAACGTTTTTCTATTTCGACCTACTGTCTCCTTCTACGGCGCTCAGTCTATCGATCCAGACCTACGACGCCAGGCTGCCGCAACTCCGTGGGCAGCACCAAACAGGAGACACGGATATGCCAGCAGGCACCGTAAAATGGTTCAACACCACCAAAGGCTACGGCTTTATCGCGCCCGAAGATGGCGGCAAGGACATCTTCGTCCACATCTCGTCCGTCGAACGCTCGGGCCTCACCGGTCTGGCCGACAACCAGAAAGTCACGTACGAACTGCGTTCGGGTCGTGACGGCCGCGAAAGCGCCGACAACATCCAGCTTGCATAAGCTGTTGAAAGGGTGAGGGAAATCCCTCACCCTTTTGTTCAACCGCTACCGTTTCGGTGGCTGTTTGATCACATCACGGATACGTGATGCTTGCCCCAGAATTGACCAAATAACATATCATGATGAAACTGGCTCTTAGGTTTCATTGGTCAATTGATGAGGGTTTCGATGTTTACACGCAGAGTTTTTCTGGCCGGAACAGCGGCCACGCTGCTGCCGGGCATTGCCAGCGCCAAGAAAGCGGTCGAGTATGATCCGACACCGCAATTCGTGCGCATCAAAAAGCAGTTCCTGCCTGGGCAGCTGCTGGTCGCCCCCCGTTCATTCTATCTTTACTATGTCACCGAACCACGCAAAGCGATCCGCTATGGCTGCGGCGTCGGCAAGGCTGGTCTGGAATTCACCGGCACCGCTACCATCGATGTGAAAAAGGAATGGCCGACCTGGCGCCCGACCCAAGAGATGATCCAACGCGATCCGGTGGCCTATGCAAAATTCAAGGACAATGACTATGTACAGCCAGGAGGTGGGGATAATCCCCTCGGCGCGCGCGCGATGTACCTGTTCCAGAACGGTGTCGATACCTATTTCCGAATCCACGGCACGACCCAACCACAAACCATAGGCAGGGCGGTGTCAAACGGGTGCATTCGGATGCTGAATGAACATGTCATCGATCTGTATAACAGGGTCCCTATCGGAACGGTTGTTACGGTCGTCTGATCGCTATCACGGGGATGGCTAATCTTCCCCGCCCGCCTGCGTCACGAGTTGCAACACGGACGGACCCATTGCGTCAACGATCTTCGCCACCCCCGCCGCGTTTGGATGAATGCCGTCCGATTGCATGAATTGCGATACGGCTGCGGGATCACCCTCCGCTGCAAGTCCCTCGAAGAAACTGCTGAAAAACAGAACTTCAAACTCCTGCGCCAGCGCAGGGTACATGCCATCGAATGCCCGCTTGTATTCAGCGCCGTAGTTGCCCGGCGCCTGCATTCCGATCAACAAGACAGGAACCTTCGCATCGCGTGCAACCTCAAGGATCTTGCGCAGATTGGCTTGCGAAACAGCAGGATCGATCCCGCGCAACACGTCATTCCCGCCTAAGGCAACGATCATTCCGTCCACATCGGGTGTCAGGGTCCATTCCACCCGTGCGGCACCACCCGCCGTTGTATCGCCCGAGACACCGGCGTTGATAACCCGGACATCTGCGTCCTGCGCCTGTAGCCAACGGTCAAGCTGGGGAACAAACCCGTTCTCTTCCACCAGCCCGTAGCCTTGCGTCAGCGAATCCCCAAGGGCTGCAATCGCCACCTGTTCGGCTGTGGCCGCAAAACCGCAGAACACAAATGGGCTTGCCATCAAAACCTTGCGCAATACGGTGATCACTCCATATCCCAAAAACCGCTCCTTTATCGGGAAGACCCATGACGCCTGCTGTTCTCGCTCTTCAGAATGCCGCTTTATCGCTGGATGGCAATGCCGGGCGGGTCGATATTTTGCATGACATTACATTGACCGTGAACAGGGGGGAAACGCTGGGGCTGATCGGGCCATCGGGGTCGGGAAAATCGTCGCTGTTGATGCTGATGGGTGGGTTGGAACAGGCAACAAGCGGTCAAATCTTGGCCTTGGATCAGAATTTGACAAGCATGGACGAGGACGCCCTGGCGCGGTTTCGGCGCGACAACATGGGCGTGGTGTTTCAGAATTTCCACCTGATCCCAACGATGACCGCGTTGGAAAACGTGGCGACACCACTGGAACTGGCAGGGCACAAAGATGCGTTCGACCGGGCCGAAACTGAACTGAATGCCGTGGGATTATCGCATCGCCGCGATCATTACCCAGCACAGTTGTCGGGTGGCGAGCAGCAACGAGTTGCCTTGGCGCGCGCATCGGCACCACGCCCCAAGATCTTGCTGGCGGACGAACCGACCGGGAACCTGGACGAGACAAACGGTGCCGCGATCGTTGATCTGCTGTTCGGGCTTCGGCGTAAATATGAAGCGACGCTGGTTCTTGTGACGCACAGCCGTTCACTGGCTGAACGATGTGACCGGGTGATCCGGCTGCGCGACGGCAGGATTGCCGACGAGATACGGCAGGAGGCCGCAGAATGAGCCTTCGGCTTGCCGCGCGGCTGGCCCGTCGAGAGCTGCGCGGGGGCCTGCGCGGGTTTCGCATCTTTCTGGCTTGTCTGGCCTTGGGCGTCGCAGCCATCGCAGCCGTCGGATCGGTGCGTCATGCGATTCAGACCGGGCTGACCCGCGAAGGGGCATCACTGTTGGGCGGCGATGCCGAGCTTGAGTTCACTTATCGTTTTGCCACTGAGGCCGAGCGCCTCTGGATGCAACAGGCATCCGAGCAGGTGTCCGAGATTGTCGATTTCCGCTCGATGGCGGTTGTACCCCGCGACACCGGGCCGGAACGTGCGCTGACCCAGGTCAAATCTGTGGATAAGGCTTACCCGCTGGTCGGATCGGTCAAACTTGAGCCGGACATCACGCTGAGCGACGCCCTGAACGGCAGGGCCGGATTACCCGGTGCCGTTATGGAACCTGTTCTGATCGACCGGCTTGGTTTGTCGGTCGGTGATCACTTCGCGCTAGGCACGCAAGAGTTCATTCTGATGGCCGAACTTCGGAATGAACCCGACAGCGCCGCGGCTGGTTTTGCCTTGGGGCCACGTACAATGGTGCGTACCGAAGCGTTGCAGGCATCTGGCCTGCTGGAACCCGGAACGCTTTTTTCGACCAGGTACCGGCTGACCTTGCCCCAAAACGCGAACCTGTCGGAGGTGTCCGCACGTGCCAGCGCCGCGCTTGAGGGCACGGGGATGCGCTGGAGCGATGCACGCAACGGCGCGCCGGGCATATCGGAATTCGTCAACCGCCTGAGTGCCTTTCTGGTCCTTGTCGGTTTGTCAGGGCTTGCCGTCGGTGGCATCGGTGTGTCCGCCGCCGTGCGGGCCTATCTGAGCCAGAAAACGGAAACCATTGCGACATTGCGGACATTGGGGGCGGATCGCGCTACCATTTTTCAAACTTACCTGATTCAAATCGGAGTGCTGTCCCTGACCGGCATTGTAATTGGGCTGGTGCTGGGCGGGGTGGCTCCGCTTTTGCTGGCGCCGCTGCTGGAATACCGGTTGCCGGTTCCGGCGGTGTTCTCGCTCTATCCGCGACCGCTGATCGAGGCCGCACTTTATGGCTTGCTGACAGCATTTCTGTTCACGCTCTGGCCGCTGGCCAGAACCGAAGATGTGCGCGCCGCAACCCTGTTTCGCGATGCGCTGAGCGCAGCGCGTCCCATCCCACGCGCGGTTTACGTCGTGGCGACCGGGATTGGATTGGCGTCCCTGATCACGATTGCGTCCTGGTTCAGCGGATCAACTCGCCTTACCCTGTGGACCAGTGGCGGACTAGCGGGCGCACTGATCCTGCTGGCGTTCGCAGCCTATGCCATTCGCAAACTGGCACGGGCCGGAACACCTTTGGCGCGGGGCCGCCCTGCCCTGCGATGGGCCTTGTCCGCCATCTCTGATCCGCGTGAAGGCGCGGGGTCGGTGGTTTTGTCACTTGGTCTGGGTTTGTCAGTGCTGGCAGCGGTTGGGCAGATCGACGGCACGCTGCGCAATGCGATCTCCGGCAATCTGCCTGATGTCGCGCCCTCATACTTCTTTGTCGATATTCAAAAAGACCAGATGCCGGGTTTTACCGAACGGCTGCAAACCGATCCTGCTGTCAGCCGCATTGAAAGCGCACCAATGCTGCGAGGGATCATCACTCAGATAAACGGCCGCCCCGCGCGCGAGGCAGCCGGAGATCATTGGGTACTGGAGGGAGATCGCGGCGTCACCTATTCAGCCCGACCCCCGGCAAATGCACGGGTGACAGCGGGGGAATGGTGGGCCGAGGATTATTCTGGCGCACCACAGATCAGCTTTGCAGCCGAAGAAGCCGAAGAGATGGGTCTGAAACTCGGCGATCAGATAACTGTCAACATCCTGGGGCGGGATATCACCGCAGAGCTGACCTCAACCCGAGAGGTGGATTTTTCCACAGCGGGTATGGGTTTTGTCATGTCGATGAACCCGTCGGCGCTGGCGGGCGCACCACATAGCTTTATTGCGACGGTATATGCAGAAGAACAGGCCGAGGCCGCTATTCTGCGAGATCTTGCGGGCCAGTTCCCCAACATCACGGCCATCCGTGTGCGCGACGCCATTGACCGTGTTTCGGGCCTATTGGCAGGGATCGCCGCTGCTACCTCGTATGGCGCGGGCGTGTCTTTGTTGACCGGATTTCTGGTTCTGATCGGTGCGGCAGCCGCCGGTGAACCCGCTCGCAGATACGAGGCGGCAATCCTCAAGACGCTGGGGGCTGACCGTGGCCGCATCCTGCGCAGTTTTGGACTGCGCTCGGTCCTGCTGGGTGCCGCGGCGGGTTGCGTCGCCTTGCTGGTTGGCATCCTGGGCGGCTGGGCTGTGGCCACCTATATCTTCGACACAGGTTTTACCGTGATCTGGTCTTCGGCCATTGGCATTGTTCTGGCCGGTGTCGGCGTCACGCTCTGCGCAGGATTTGCCTTCGCACTGCGCCCTCTCTCTGCCCGGCCAGCCCGAATTTTGCGGGCCAGCGACTAAGATCAGCGTATGCAGGCCACGGGCTGCAACAGCTTCAGCAACGGGTCGTTGTCACAAACCAGCGCATCCAACGACACTTCGTCCAGAGATGCATAAAAAACTTCCGCCGCATCCTGCAACGCCAGCCGCAGCCTACAGGCATCGGTCAAAGGACAGGTGTTATCCGCATCCGCAAAACACTCGGCGATGGGCAAGGCCCCTTCTACGTGCCTGAACACCGCGCCGATCCGGATTTGGCTTGCTGGACGTGCCAACGACATACCGCCGTTGCGGCCGCGCTGAGTGCTCAGGTAATTCAACTGGCTTAACTGGTTGATCACCTGAGCCAGATGGTTTTCCGAGATGTTGCAGACTTCGGCGATCTCGGCTTTGGTGACCAGCCGGTCCGGGTGTGCGGCGCAATACATCAACAGGCGCACAGCGATATTCGTCCGTTTGGTAATCCGCATGAGGGCCTCCCTGAATAAAAGATGAAGCCTTATTGCATGTCGCGGAAAAAAGCGGTTTGACATACATCAATCGACCCAAAGGACACCTCTCGCATGGCCGACCCCTATTTCTTTGGCTATGGAAGCCTTGTGAACCTCGCCACACATGATTTCCCCGACCCCCGCCCGGCAAAGCTGAAGGGTTGGAAACGCGCATGGCGTCATACCGATCTGCGGCCGGTCGCGTTCCTGACAGCTGTCCCGGACCCGGAGTCTGAAATTGAGGGAATGATCGCGCATGTCCCAAGGAACGACTGGGCTGCGCTGGATGAACGGGAATGGGCCTATGACCGAATTCCGGCAACCCGGTCGGTTTTACATCCGCTGACACATGACGTCGAAATAGCGGTCTACGCCGTCCCGCAGGATCGGCATAACGAGCCCAGCAACCACCACCCCTTGTTGCTCAGTTATATCGACGTTGTCGTGCAAGGCTATCTACGGGCATTTGGAGAGGAAGGGGCAGACCGGTTCTTTGCAACAACCAGCGGCTGGGATGCCCCGATCCTGAATGACCGGGCCGAGCCCCGTTACCCACGACATCAACAACTGAAACCAGCCGAACGTGACTTCGTTGATGATCGACTGATCAGACTGTCGGCCCGGATTGAGCAGCTGGCATAAAAAGGGTCGCGCCTGGGCACGACCCTTTTTTCTGGAATAGTAGCGGTTTACCCGCGCGCGCGGATCACCTGCAGCAACGGCAGCAACGCAGCCATTTCCGGGCCACGCTCTGCACCGGTCAACGCCTTGCGCAGCGGCATGAACAGACCTTTCCCCTTGCGGCCTGTCGCCTCTTTCACGGCATTGGTCCAGGTCCCCCAGGTGTCGCCATCAAACGGGCCTTCGGGCAGCAGCGACATGGCCTGAGCGATGAATTCGCGATCTTCATCCGCAACCAACGGCTCAGCACCATCGCGGCACAGATCCCACCACCCTTTGAGGTCGGCCAAAGTGGTGATGTTTTCCCGCGCCATGGCCCAGAACGGTTCAGCCAGTTCGGCTGGCACCCCGGCATCCGCGACAGCTCCGGCCACATTCGCCAGCGGCAGCGATTGCAGGTATTTGGCGGTCAGCGGGAACAGGTCCTGCACGTCGAACTTGGTCGGCGCGGCACCAAACCGGCTCACGTCAAAGCCATCGATCAACTCGGCCATATCCGAGCGCAGCTCGACCGGATCGGACGAACCCAGACGCGCCATCAGGCTCAGCAGTGCCATCGGCTGCACACCCTGTTCACGCAGATCGCGCAGGGCCAGCGTACCAAGGCGTTTCGACAGTGCTTCGCCCTGCGGGCCGGTCAGCAGCGAGTGATGCGCAAAGCGCGGGCAATCCCCGCCCAGTGCATTGATGATCTGAATCTGGGTCGCAGTGTTGGTCACGTGGTCCGAGCCGCGCACGACATCTGTCACGCCCATTTCGGTGTCATCCACCACCGACGCAATCGTATAAAGAACCTGCCCATCACCTCGGATCAGCACCGGATCAGAGACCGAGGCCGCATCGATCGAAATGTCGCCCAGAATTCCGTCGGTCCACTCGATCCGTTCGTGATCCAGCTTGAAACGCCAGACACCGTTGCCACGTTCCGCGCGCAAGGCATCCTTCTCGGCATCCGACAGGTTCAGCGCGGCGCGGTCATAAACCGGCGGCTTGCCCATGTTCAGCTGTTTCTTGCGCTTCAGGTCCAGCTCGGTCGGCGTCTCAAACGCTTCATAGAACCGCCCCATCGCGCGCAACTTGTCAGCCGCTTCGGCGTAGCGGTCCAAACGCTCGGATTGACGCTCGACACGATCCCAGTGCAAACCCAGCCATTCAAGATCCTGTTTGATGGCATCGACATATTCCTCTTTCGAGCGTTCGGGGTCGGTGTCATCGATGCGCAGGATGAACGTACCACCCGCCTTGCGGGCGATCAGATAGTTCATCAGGGCGGTGCGCAGGTTGCCCACATGGATGTAACCGGTGGGCGACGGGGCAAAACGGGTGGTTGTCATGGGTGTCTCCTGTTGGCGCGGCTCTTGTCACATGGGCGCGTTTTTGTCCAGCCGCCGCTTGATCCATCAGGTGATTCAACGCGGTTCCACGGGCCATATCCTGCCAAGGTCGTCCAACCCGGCGCGGATGAGTTCCGACAGAACCTGCATGTCGATATCCGCCAGCGTGTTCACATACAGGCAGGACTTTCCCAGCTTGTGCTTGCCCAACCGGGCCAGAATGCCGCTAAAATCCGCGTAACCCGGCATGATATAGATCACCAGCGCCGACTTGCGCGGGGAAAATCCGGTTGCAAGAAAATCGCCCTCTCGGCCCGAGGCGTAGCGATAGTGATAACGGCCATACCCTATCATCGACGGGCCCCACATGACCGGATCAAACCCGGTGGTGGCCCGAAACAGTTCATCCAGAGCGCGCGCCTCCTCGGCCCGACGTTCTGATTGGACCGAATTAAGGAAGTCTTCTACACTTTGATCTGTTGGAACGGTTTTGTTCTGCGATCGCGACATGAACAAAAATTAACACGTATTGTTCATCCATGCACCCTACGTGGATGTCGTAACATCTGGTCAGAATCTCACACCGTTCTAGTTTTTCTAAAGGTGTTCTGACAGGGAGAACGATAATGACAATCAAACTTACGCGCCGCGCCGCCTTGGGAACTGCTGCCGCCTTACCGTTTGCCACAACAGCAGCGCCGGTTTTGGCCGCAGGCTCTGACGCCAAGGCCAACTCGACCATCGCCAAATCCTTCAAGGTCGGCGACTTTACCGTCACGACCCTGCTGGATGGCAGCCTGCCGCGTGACGGCGCCAAGGATATCTTTGGCGGTGGCGCGTCTGATGAAGACTTTGCAAAGGTTTCGGCTGAGAACTTTATTCCCGCCGACACTGCCCAGTTCTTCTTTACCCCCTCACTGGTCAACACCGGATCGGAACTGGTGTTGTTCGACACCGGTCTGGGGCAAGGCGGCATTCAAGCCGCTTTGGCCGATGCAGGTGTCAGCCCGGATCAGATCGACGTTGTCGTGCTGACCCATATGCATCCAGA
The DNA here is from genome assembly GCF_056535125.1 of Ruegeria sp. O4. Taxonomy (NCBI): domain Bacteria; kingdom Pseudomonadati; phylum Pseudomonadota; class Alphaproteobacteria; order Rhodobacterales; family Roseobacteraceae; genus Ruegeria; species Ruegeria sp. O4. Next base: position 74,292 of record NZ_JBQERO010000003.1, read on the forward strand.
CCATATAGGCGGCATGACAACGGATGGCGCACCGACCTTTGCCAACGCACGCTATGTGACCTCGGCAACGGAATACGATTTCTGGTCCGCGCAAGAGGCCGGAAACAATGTCGGTGATCTTGTGGCCGCAAAAGTCACGCCGCTGGCCGAGAAGATGAGCTTTATCGGTGATGGAGAGCAAGTGGCGTCGGGCATAACTGCGGTTGCGGCCCACGGCCATACTCCGGGCCATACTGTCTATCATCTGGAAAGCAACGGACAGCGCCTTTTGCTGACAGCGGATTTGGCCAACCATTACGTGTGGTCCTTTGCCCATCCGGAATGGGAGGTTCGGTTTGACATGGACAAGGCCGCCGCAACAGCCGCGCGCCGTAAAGTTCTTGGCATGCTGGCAGCCGACAAGATGCCGATGGTCGGCTATCACATGCCCTTCCCTGCCGCGGGCTTTGTCGAGACACGGGGCGAGGGCTTCCGCTTTGTTCCGGTCAGCTATCAGATGATGGGCTAAGCCCCTAGTAACCCGGATCCGGTCGCACTTTTGAGCCGTCAGTGAACCGAGACAGACGGAACGCGGTCGGATCCACACAAGGGGTTGAATCAGTGACAAGGTCAGCCGTCAGGCGGCCGGCGCCGGGCCCGATGCCAAAGCCGTGGCCGGAAAAACCTGTGGCGATATACATACCCGGCATGTCATCCACGCCCGAGATTACGGGAATGGCGTCGGGGGTAACATCAATCATACCCGCCCAACTTTGGACGATTTCACTGTCCTGCAAGGCAGGGAACCCTTTTCGTGCACTGGCCCAGGCTTGTCGCAAAAACTTCTGCGAAGGTTCAGGATCCAAAACCCGGCACAGCTCGAACGGGGTCACGTCGGTCGGCAACCATTTTCTGTTCTGACGGGCCTCGATAGCCCACTGTTTTGACCAGCGAAAACGCAGGGATTTCCATTCCTGCGCAAAGGCAAAACGAAACTGCAACCCCAGCCGGAAACTGTCTGGCACGATATCAACCGTGTTCTGATGCCCGGACGCGATGGTGTGCCCGCCGTCTGCGCGCTTTCGGATTGCAAAATCATCCGACCATAGCGCAGTTTCGGGCCCATCTTTCACCGGAGAGGTCCGCAGAACTGTGTTCAGAACCTTAAGCTGCGGCAGGTTGATACCTGCATTGCCCGCAAACAGACGCGACCACGCACCCCCCGCCAAAACCACGCGCCCGCAGGCGACCTTGCCGCGTTCGGTGAATACACCAGCAATACGCCCATCCTGAATGTCCACACTTCGCACAGCACAGCCTGTCATGATCACAGCACCTAGACGACGTGCGGCTTCGGCGATGGCCGGGGCGGCCCATTGCGGTTCAGCCCGCCCGTCCTGCGGCATGTAAAGAGCAGATGTCAGGCCGGTTTCGTGCCCGTGCAACAACTCTGCCAACTCGCGTCCCGACACCATTTTTGCTCCGGTCTGCAATCCTTCCACATGGCGCATCCAACGCTTCAGGTTGACTTCTCCCCGCTTGCCGGACGCGCCGAAAAGAATGCCGGATTGCGAATAGCCGGTATTGCCATCCAGGCGGGCATCAAGGGTCTGCCAGATCCGCAACGCCTCTTGCATCAGGGGAATTTCGCGGGGGTCACGCATGCCCAAACGCACCCACCCCCAATTGCGCGAGCTTTGTTCAGCTGCAATCTGCCCCTTTTCGCACAAAAGGACGGAAGCGCCGCGTTCAGCCAGTTCCAGCGCGGTTGAAACGCCGATTATGCCGCCGCCAACAACGACAACATCAACAGATTTGGGAAGGGCAAGATCGGATTCTACGGGGTTCGGTTTTGGTGCCGTCATAAATACGCAATACTCTGTCGCCTGAACCCGTATGGGGACCAAGACCCAGAAGTTTGGCAACACGAATTGTCACAACGTCGGCACTATTTTTACGCCTGTGGCCCAGACGCCAATGGCAACGAAAATCCTCAGCACATCACGCTGCGCCGGACAGTTCCGCCCATTTCTGACGCAGCTTCGCGGTCAATCCGGTGTCTTTTTGCACGGTCTGCGCGGTTACGTCCTTCTGCGGCAACAAGCTTGGAAACTCAGCCCGAAGCGACGCCGCTGCCTGTTCGTCGGACAGCCGCTGTTCATTCAGGACACCGGCAATCGCCGCTTCCAGCTTTTCCTCATCCAGCTCCTGCGGCGGAGATTCCATCGTCCGCCGTTTCAAAAGAGCATGATGCGATCCTTGATATTCCTCATACATGTCAAAACCAAACCATTTACTCAGACATCCAACCCCGGATGCGTCACACTTCATCAAAATCAACTCGCGACTTTGAGAATTGCGTCGCACCCGCCCCACATAGGGCAATTTTCAAGCTAAAATGTGGCAGAAAGTTGTCACTGCGACAAGTCAGAGGCCGGTTTTCGCGCCCGTGGCAGGCCCATAACGAGAAATCGGAAAACAATCAAAGGGAGGGAAACTTTACTGTTTCCAAGTCAGCGCACGAATTGCGGCAATCAGGGGCGATCACGCCAGCGATTCACAATCGGATACCGCCGGTCCAGCCAGAACGCGCGGTTGCTCAGGCGCGTACCGGGGGCGGACTGAAACCGTTTATACTCGCTGATATAGACCAGATGTTCGACCCGCTGCGCATCTGCTTCGTTGTACCCGGCGGCGACGCAATCCGCGATCGATCCGTCCTGATCGACCAGGATCTCAAGTATTCCGTCCAGCACCGGGTAATCCGGCAGGCTGTCGCTGTCTTTCTGATCTTCGCGCAGTTCCGCACTGGGCGGTTTGTCGATGACAGAGGGACGGATCACTTCGCCTGCAGGGCCCATCATCCAGTCTCGGTGATTGGCATTGCGCCAGCGGCAGGTTTCGAACACACGGGTCTTGTACAGATCCTTGATTGGATTATAGCCGCCGTTCATGTCGCCATAGATCGTGGCATAGCCCACGGCGACCTCGGATTTGTTGCCGGTGGTCAACAGCATTTCGCCGAACTTGTTCGAGATCGCCATCAACAGCAACCCGCGCAGGCGGGATTGAATGTTTTCTTCGGTCAACCCTTCATCCAGCCCTGCAAACAGCGGTGCCAAAGTGCTGGTGACGGCTGCGCGGCTGTCCGAGATCGGCACGTAGTCATAATGCACGCCCAGCGCTTTGGCGACCGCCTCGGCATCGTCAAGCGAGGCCTGGCTGGTGTATTCCGACGGCAGCATCACGCAGCGGACATTTTCGGCCCCGATGGCATCGACCGCAATGGTCGCAACCAGCGCGGAATCGACCCCGCCGGACAAGCCCAGCAGCGCCTTCTTGAAACCGGTTTTTCCCATATAGTCGCGAAGGGACTGCACCATTGCGCGATAATCCTGCTCCCACTCATCCGGTTGAGGCACGATTTCACCTGATGCGATCCGCCAGCCGTCTTCGCCGCGCTCAAGATCGACTTGCGAGAGCAGTTCGTCAAAAACAGGCATCCGGAACGCCAGTTCCCCGCCCGGGTTCAGGCCAAAGCTGGCACCGTCAAAGACCTGATCATCCTGCCCGCCAACCATATTCAAGTAGATCAGCGGCAAGCCGGTTTCGACCACGCGCGCGACCATATGGTTCAGTCGCACATCGTATTTATCCCGGAAATAAGGCGACCCGTTGGGGATCAACAAAAACTCGGCCCCGGTTTCCTCCAGCGTTTCTGCCACGTCCGGGTGCCAGCTGTCTTCGCAGATCGGGCTGCCAATCCGGAAATTCCCTACCGAATACGGCCCACCCAATGGACCCGCATCATACAAGCGCACTTCGTCGAACACCGTCTCATTCGGCAAGTGGTGCTTCAGAACCTTGCTGGTGATCCGGCCACCCTTCAGGATCAGGTAGGCGTTGTACAGCTTTCCATCGTCGACCCAGGGACCACCAATGGCGATTGCAGGACCTTCAGCGCATTTTGCGGCCAGCGCTTCGACCGCAGCCATGGCTGCGCGGTGGAATACCGGTTTGAGAACCAGATCCTGCGTGTTGTAGCCGGTGATGAACATCTCGGGGAAGGCCACCAGATCCGCGCCCGCTGCCTTGCCTTGCTCCCATGCCGCAACGGCCTTTGCCGCGTTGCCTTCGATATCGCCAACGGTCGGATTCAGTTGCGCCAGAGTGATGCGGAAACGGTCGGCCATGCTGCCCTCTTGCCTCGTAAGTCCTATTGCCATTTAGCAGATCACCGCGCGAGTAAAAGACCAATGCGGCAAAAGCCGTTGCTCTGCCCGCAACGGTACCTTAGTTTTGCGAAAGAGATATCACCAGCGACGACCGGGCAGACAGGACCAGAAATGAACGTGATCCGAAACTCAATTTTGGCGGCGGGGATGAGCCTGACAGCTGCCACTGCTTTCGCGCAGGACGGGACCGTCATCGTCAAGGATGATGAAGTTGGCGGTGTCTATGAAGGCACTTATGAGAACGGGTTGCGGCACGGGACAGGAACGTATCGGCTGCCGAATGGGTTTGAGTACACGGGGCAGTGGGTAGAAGGCGAGATTCAGGGTCAGGGTACGACACACTACCCCGACGGGTCAGTCTACGAAGGCCTGTTCGCCAAGGGTCAGCCCGAAGGGCGCGGCAAGATTATCTATGCCAATGGCAGCAGCTACGAGGGCGATTGGTCCAACGGGTCAATCAACGGCACCGGCATCGCTGAATTCACGAACGGCACGCGCTATGAGGGTGAATTCAGGAACGCCCAGCGACATGGCAAGGGCGTGCTGAGTTTTCCCGACGGATATATCTATGACGGCGACTGGGTCGACGGTGAGCGGCAGGGCAAAGCAAGGATCACCTATGCCGATGGCAGCGTTTACGAGGGCGACGTCAGCGCAGGCATGCGCGATGGCACTGGCACGCAGACGATGCCCGACGGAATGGTGTATTCAGGGGATTGGTCCGGGGACCAGATCACCGGGACGGGCAGCCTGACCTATTCCAATGGCGATGTATACGAAGGCGAACTTCAAGAAGGGCGCCGCCACGGCAAGGGCAAAGTGACCCACGCCCAAGGGGATGTGTACGAAGGCGATTTTGTCGACGACCGTCGCCACGGCAAAGGAACGTTCACCGGAACGGACGGCTTTGTGTATACCGGCGACTGGAACGCCGGGCAGATTGAAGGTCTTGGCGAAGTGACCTATCCGGATGGATCTGTCTATGTCGGCGATTTTGTTGCCGATCTGGCCGAAGGAAACGGCAGCATCACCTATCCGGACGGATCGACCTATGAAGGCGAATGGATCGCGGGTGTTATCGAGGGTCAGGGCACGGCCACCTATACCAATGGTATAATCTACAAAGGCCAATTCAAAAACGCGCAAAGCCACGGCAAGGGTGTGGTTACGCGCGCAGATGGCTCGGTATATGACGGCGACTGGGTTGAAGGCGTGCGTCAGGGCAAAGGCAAGGCGACCTATTCCGATGGCACGGTCTACACCGGTGATTTCCTGAACGGAAAACGGCACGGCAAAGGGGAAATCGTAACCCCTGCCGGGTTCAAGTATACGGGCGACTGGTCGGACGGAAAAATCAACGGCGTGGGTACCGCCACCTACTCGAACGGGGATGTGTATGAGGGCAGCTTTGTCGACAACAAACGGCAAGGCAGTGGGACGATGCGCTATGCCAACGGCCAGGAGGAAAGCGGTGTCTGGGAAAACGGCGTGTTGCCAGATCAGACCTCGGACCAGCAGAGCGACGCTGACACCCCTGCCCCGCAACCCAACCCTGATGCAAATACTGAGGCAACCGGAACCTCGGACGGGTGAAGGCTCACCACGGGACCCGCTTACCGGCCCAATCATAGAACCCTCCGGTATCAGCGAGCGTTAACCCGCGTATCACGTTCAACAGGTTATCGGCGGCGGCTTCAGGTTCGACGGCAGGATGACGACCTAGGTATTTGTTCGTGAACTCTGTTTTTACCGTGCCGGGGTGAAGGGCGACGCAAATCGCCTGTTTATGTGTTCGGGCCAATTCAATTGCGGCGGTATGGACGACCTGATTGACCGCTGCCTTGGCCGCTCGGTAGCTGATCCAACCACCTATCCGATTATCCCCGATTGATCCCACCCGCGCCGAAAGCACCGCGAATACAGATCGTCTTTGTCGCGGCAACAGATGATACGCGTGGCTTAGCACCAATGCCGGACCAACGGCATTCAACGCAAACTGATCCATCATGGCGTTGGCTGAAATCGCCCGAATGGTCTTTTCCGGCACAGAGCCGTCTATCTCCAAGGCGCCCGAAGCCACCAGAATCAGATCAAACTGACCTGGTAGGTTTTCAAGCTTCAGCATCACCCCGTCCGGATCGGTCAGGTCAAAGCCGTCCTCCGACCGGGACAACCGCGTGACCGAAACGCCCTGCTCAACCAGCCGTCCGGTAACAGCTGCGCCTATCCCGCCAGAAGCACCAATTATCAATGCAGTTTCCATCCATGATCAGCTAGCGGCGCTGTGCAAACAATCAAGGCGGTCGAAACAAGGGCAGTTGCCAGAAGTTCGCGTATTGCAAATTGGTTCTTTTCATTCCCGGCGGGCTCTGTATAACCTCAATCCCATGATCAACCGCGCAGATATCCCTTGTGTCGACACCGCCCTTCGCGGTGCGTCGCTGCGTGGCCTACTGATCCTAATCCGCCTCTGAGCGTGCCATCCGGCGCGCCCGCTCAGAGGAGGACGCCAGCGCGCCATAGGCTTTAGGACAGAAGAAGAAAGAGAACCCCATGACCAACGTGACCGACCAAGACCGCGTCTTGATCTTCGATACCACTTTGCGCGACGGCGAGCAGAGCCCCGGCGCCACCATGACCCATGACGAAAAGCTCGAAATCGCCGAGCTGCTGGACGACATGGGCGTCGATATCATCGAGGCCGGTTTCCCCATCGCGTCCGAAGGCGATTTCAAGGCTGTGACCGAAATTGCACAGCGGTCGAAAAACAGCCGCATCTGCGGTCTGGCCCGTGCAAATTTTGCCGATATCGACCGCTGCTGGGAGGCGGTAAAACACGCCGAGAAGAACCGCATTCACACATTCATCGGCACTTCGCCGCTGCACCGCGCCATCCCGAACCTGACCATGGACGAGATGGCCGACAAGATCCACGAAACGGTCAGCAATGCGCGCAACCTGTGCGAAAACGTGCAGTGGTCCCCGATGGACGCGACGCGAACCGAATGGGATTACCTTTGCCGTGTGATCGAGATCGCAATCAAGGCCGGGGCAACCACGATCAACATCCCGGATACGGTGGGCTATACCGCTCCGGTGGAAAGCGCGGACCTGATCAAGCGTCTGATCGAAACGGTGCCGGGGGCGGATGACGTGATATTTGCCACCCATTGCCACAATGACCTTGGCATGGCGACCGCGAACTCGCTGGCCGCTGTGGCAGGTGGTGCCCGCCAGATTGAATGCACCATCAACGGTCTGGGCGAACGCGCTGGCAACACGGCGCTGGAAGAAGTTGTCATGGCACTGCGCACGCGCAACGATATCATGCCGTGGCACACTGGCATCGACACCACCAAGATCATGCACATCTCGCGTCGGGTTGCGACGGTCTCGGGCTTTCCGGTGCAGTTCAACAAGGCAATTGTCGGCAAGAACGCTTTTGCCCATGAAAGTGGCATCCATCAGGACGGGATGCTGAAAAACCGCGAAAACTTTGAAATCATGCGTCCTGAGGACATTGGTCTTTCGGGAACATCCTTGCCGCTTGGCAAACATTCGGGCCGCGCAGCCTTGCGCGACAAGCTCGAAACGCTGGGGTTTGAGGTGGGCGACAACCAGCTCAAGGATATCTTTGTCCGGTTCAAGGATCTGGCAGATCGCAAGAAAGAGGTGTTCGACGACGATCTCATTGCACTGATGACGCTGGACGAGGCTGACGACCACCTGCAACTGGTTTCGATGAAGGTGACTTGCGGCACGGGTGGTCAGGCGGAATCGACGGTCGAGCTGGAGGTTGAAGGCGTGGACAAAACCGCCACTGAACATGGCGACGGCCCGGTGGATGCGACCTTTAAGGCGATCCGTGCGATTTATCCCAACACGGCACGCCTTCAGCTTTATCAGGTTCATGCCGTAACCGAGGGCACGGACGCACAGGCGACGGTTTCCGTGCGCCTGGAAGAGGATGGCATGATCGCAACCGGCCAGTCGGCAAACACCGACACCGTCGTGGCGTCAGCTAAGGCTTATATCCACGCTCTCAACCGCCTGATTGTGCGCCGTGAAAAAGCTGGACCAGGCGCGGATGCGCGCGAGATCAGCTATAAAGACCTGACGTGATTGCATAAATCATCCGGGCAACCGCAAGTTTGGTTGCCCGGAAAATCCAACACGACCCACGGTGATGGATTGGGTGCTTTATCCCGACCAGCGTCTCGTCTGCTGCTAAAGCTGCGCGAAAAGCTTGGAAAGGCGGTTCATTTCGTCGCCGATACAGAACGGCGCGTTCACAACAAACATACCTGACCCAATCATCCGGTGCCCCTCACGCGCAGGCGGGAATGTCACTTCGTGGCAAATTGCTTTGGGGTAGTTTCGCGATTTGAGAGCCGCAGTCATCCCAGCATGTCGATTGTCCGTCAGGATCGGGTACCAAAGGGCAATCACGCCCACATTCCACTTGCGGTGCAGCTTGGCGATAATGCCGGGCAAGCGGTCATAATCGGCTTTCACCTCGTAACTGGGGTCAATCAGCATCATGCCCCGGCGCGGAGCTGGAGGCAGCAAGGACTGCGCCAGATCGAACCCATCCTGCTGATAGACTTTCGCCCCAAACGGCGACATCGCCAACGACAGGGCCGCAAATTCCTGTGGGTGCAGTTCCGCGAGGTGCAAACTGTCCTGTTCCCGCAACATAGTCGCAGCAATCATCGGCGATCCTGGATAGGCCATGTCGCCGTACCGGGCCTCTACCTGCTTCAGGACCTGCGCCATCGGGTGGTCGGGCCCGAACCACCCTTCCCGCTGTGCGCGACCGATCCCTGCCTCTGCCTCTCCTGTCCGAATGGATTCGTCTGCATCCAACCGATACAACCCACGCCCGGAATGCGTTTCGATATAGCTGAGCGGCTTGTCCTTGCGTGTCAGATAATCCAGCACCCACGCCAGTAAAGCGTGCTTTTGGACATCCGCCAGATTCCCGGCGTGGTAAATGTGTTGATAAGAGAGCATTTTGCCTTCTAAAGTCCCATTCAATAAGGCGGAAAGGTGCTGATTGTCGCGGAATCAGCCCTTTTACCGGGCGTGATGGCACCCTATAAGTCATCCGTCCCGGAACCGTCGAGTCGCGGGCAGTAGAAAACCGACATTACAGGATCAGGGAAAACATGGGGATCTTTGGCAATCTGGGCGGCCTGTTCACAGCGGACATGGCTATCGACCTTGGAACAGCAAACACGCTGGTTTACGTCAAGGGGCGCGGTGTCATCCTGTCTGAACCTTCGGTTGTGGCCTACCACGTCAAGGACGGTGTGAAGAAAGTTCTGGCAGTTGGCGAAGATGCCAAGCTGATGCTGGGTCGGACGCCCGGTTCGATCGAAGCCATCCGCCCCATGCGCGAAGGTGTGATCGCGGATTTTGACACTGCCGAAGAAATGATCAAGCACTTCATCCGCAAGGTGCACAAACGCTCGACCTTCTCGAAACCCAAGATCATTGTCTGCGTTCCTCATGGCGCAACCCCGGTCGAAAAACGTGCAATTCGGCAGTCGGTCCTGTCAGCAGGTGCCCGTCGCGCGGGCCTGATTGCCGAACCGATTGCGGCCGCAATCGGGGCCGGCATGCCGATCACCGACCCGACCGGCAACATGGTTGTTGATATTGGCGGGGGCACTACCGAGGTTGCTGTTCTGTCGTTGGGAGACATTGTCTATGCCCGTTCGGTCCGCGTTGGTGGTGACCGGATGGACGAGGCCATCATTTCCTACCTGCGTCGCCAGCAGAACCTGCTGGTAGGTGAATCCACGGCTGAACGCATCAAGACAACCATTGGTACCGCCCGCATGCCCGACGACGGGCGCGGTCAGTCGATGCATATCCGGGGGCGTGATCTGTTGAACGGCGTGCCCAAGGAAATCGAGATCAGCCAGGCCCAGGTGGCCGAAGCGCTGTCAGAGCCCGTGCAACAGATCTGCGAGGCGGTTATGACCGCGCTTGAGACAACGCCCCCCGATTTGGCTGCGGACATTGTCGACCGTGGTGTGATGCTGACCGGCGGCGGCGCGCTGCTGGGCGATTTGGACCTGGCCCTACGCGAACAGACCGGCCTGGCGGTATCCATTGCGGACGAAAGCCTGAATTGTGTGGCTTTGGGCACCGGCAAAGCACTGGAATATGAAAAACAGCTGCGCCACGCGATTGACTACGAAAGCTAAGGCGCGCACCCTCGGAAGATAGGGTTATATCGGCGCGAGCAGCACGGGAAGGTAACCTGTGGCAAAAGACCGATCACAGCGCGATGAGTACACGACCCCCCTGCGACGTTTGTTGCTGGGGATTGTTGTGCTGTGCCTGCTTGGTATCTTCCTTCTGTGGCGCATCGACAGCCCGCGCGTTGAACGGTTCCGCGCGCGGATCGTGGATACGGTTGTACCGTCGATGGAATGGGCCATGGTCCCCGTGACTGCCGCCGTCAATCTGGTGCGTGACTTCCAAAGCTATCAGCGCCTGAGCGAGCAGAACCGGGAACTGCGTAGCGAACTGCGCCTGATGCGCGCCTGGAAAGAGGCTGCTTTGCAGCTTGAACAGGAAAACGCGCGACTGCTGGATTTGAACAATGTCCGCCTTGACCCGCGTCTGACTTATATCACCGGCGTTGTCATGGCCGACAGCGGGTCGCCATTCCGGCAATCCGTTCTGCTGAATGTCGGAGAGCGTGACGGGATCGTGGATGGATGGGCCACGATGGACGGCATTGGCCTGGTCGGCAGGATATCAGGTGTTGGCCCTGACACGGCACGCGTGATCCTTGTGACGGATGCCACCAGCGCGATTCCCGCAACCATTCAACCTTCTGGCCAGACCGCGCTGATCAAAGGCGACAACAACCCCGCGCCCGCGGTGGAGTTTCTTGAAAACCGCGAGCTGGTTCGCCCCGGGGACCGTGTGATCACTTCGGGTGATGGTGGCGTGTTTCCTGCGGGCCTGTTGATCGGTCAAATCGCGGCAGATCCCGGGGGGCGCCTGCGGGTCCGCCTGTCGGCAGATTTCGAAAGGCTCGAATTTCTCAGGGTTCTGCGGTTTCACTCGGCTCCGCCCATTCAGGATCCGGGCAGTATCGTAGGCCCCACCCGCCCAGAGGCGGCGCTGACCCCGGATGAGGTCAGCGATGGATAGACCGGCCTCGCAAATCTGGGCCATGCGCAGCCTTTATGCCTTGCTGGCTTTTGCTGTGCTGTTTCTGCATCTGTTGCCGTTGGACGCTCAACCCGATCGCTGGCCTTTTCCCGACGTCCTGATTGCCCTGACTTTTGCCTGGGTGTTGCGACGGCCCGATTACGTCCCGACTGTATTGGTTGCGCTTGTCATGCTGATGGCCGACTTTCTACTGCAACGTCCACCGGGCCTTTTGGCAGCGCTGACCGTAGTCGGGTCGGCCTATTTGCGGTCAGCGGCGTTGGGTATGAGGGATGCGGGATTTGCCGGAGAATGGATGTCTGTCGGCATTGTGATCACGGCGGTCATTTTGATGAACAGGGTCGTACTATCGGTGATGTCCGTGCAACAGGCCGCATTGGGGCCGGTCGTGATTCAGCTTGTGCTGACGGTCGCTGTCTACCCGTTGGTCGTGATGCTTAGCCAAAGCGCGTTGGGGGTTCGCCGCATATCCGCTGCTGATGTCAGCGCTGTGGGAAGCCGGGCATGAAACAGCGTAAACCCAAGTCCCAGGGCCTTGCCTATAAGCGCCTGCCACGCAGAGCGCTGTTGCTGGGTGGCCTACAGGCGGTGTTCATAGGCGGTTTGGCCGCACGAATGCGGTTCATGCAGGTCGAACAGGCCGACGAATACCGCCTGTTGGCCGAAGAAAATCGTATCAACATCCGGCTTATCCCGCCGACCCGTGGGCGTATCTATGACCGGAACGGCCAGATCATCGGCCAGAACTCACCTTCCTATCGCATCGTCATCGTTCGTGAAGACGCCGATGACGTGGAAAAAGTCATCGCCAAACTGTCGGAACTGATCCCTCTGAACGAAGATGAGATCGAGCGCGCCAGGACTGAAATGCGCCGCTCGGCCCCGTTTCTGCCGGTGACGCTGGCGGATCAGGTTACGTGGGAGGATATCTCGAAGGTTGCGGTCAATGCTCCGGCGCTGCCGGGCGTAACGCCCGAGGTCGGCCTGACACGGCAATACCCACGATACGAGGATTTCGCACATATCGTGGGCTATGTCGGCCCGGTCAGCGACTATGACCTCAGCAAGATAGAAGACCCTGAGCCGGTATTGCGCATTCCAAGGTTCCAGATTGGAAAGGTTGGCCTTGAGGCCAAGCAGGAAATCGAACTGCGCGGCAAGGCCGGTGCAAAGCGGGTCGAGGTCAACGCGACGGGCCGCGTCATGCGCGAGCTTGACCGGCAGGAAGGACAACCCGGCGCAGACCTGCAACTGTCCATCGACGCTGATCTGCAACAATATGCACAGGCGCGACTGGCGGGTGAAAGTGCGGCCGCAGTTGTCATAGACTGCGAAACCGGTGACTTGCGTGCGGTCGCCTCTGCACCCAGTTTCGATCCGAACCTTTTTGTTCGTGGCATTTCGGTCGCAGATTACCGGGCACTGACAGAGGACAAGTACCGACCGCTGGCGAATAAATCCGTGCAAGGCACATATCCTCCGGGATCGACCTTTAAGATGGTCACCGCGCTGGCCGCGTTGGAAGCTGGCGTAGTTTCCCCCGGCAATACCGTGTACTGCCCCGGACACCTGAAGGTCGGCAGCCGTCGTTTCCATTGCTGGAAGCGTGGCGGGCACGGGACGGTCGACCTAAACCTTTCGCTGAAACGCAGCTGCGATGTCTATTACTATGACGTGGCTCTGCGGGTTGGCATCGACAAGATCTCTGACATGGCCCGCACATTGGGACTGGGGGTCAAGCATGACATCCCGATGTCGGCGGTGGCAGATGGGCTGGCTCCCAATCAGGAATGGAAGCGGCGCACGCACGGTCAGGAGTGGCTTGTGGGCGATACGGCCAACGCGTCCATCGGTCAGGGCTTCATGCTGGCTTCGCCGTTGCAACTGGCTGTAATGGCAGCCCGCATCGCCACCGGTCGCGCAGTCACGCCGCGCCTGGTACGCTCGATCGACGGTGTTGAACAACCCTCGGGCGCCGGAGAACCACTGGGCCTTAATTCTTACAATCTGGAACAGGTCCGCAAGGCCATGTTCTCGGTCTCGAATGACAGGCGGGGAACGGCATATCGAAGCCGCATCATCGCGGATGAGTTCCGGATGGCGGGGAAAACCGGAACCAGCCAGGTTCGAAACATCACCAAAGCAGAACGGGCCGCAGGCGTGATCCGAAACGAGGACTTGCCGTGGGAGCGTCGCGACCACGCGCTGTTCGTTTGCTTTGCACCGTATGACAACCCAAAATACGCCGTGGCCGTGGTTGTTGAGCATGGCGGCGGCGGGTCCACAGCCGCAGCCCCGGTTGCACGCGACATCATGCTGCAAGCTCTTTATGACGGCACACCGCCGCTTGAAGCCTACCCCGTCGCCGACCGCGAACGCATCAAGGAACAGCAAAAACGGCTGGAGGGTGACAAGCGCCCCAAGGCGCGACCGGATGGAAAGGACCGTGCATGAGCTATCTTGAATATGCCGTCAAATCCACGCCGTCGGGGTTTCGCAAGTTCCTGTATATGAACTGGCCGCTGACGTTGCTGCTGATCAGCACCGCCAGCGCGGGCTTTCTGATGCTGTATTCTGTTGCGGGCGGTTCGTGGACGCCCTGGGCCGAGCCGCAAATGGAACGTTTCGGGCTTGGCCTGACAGTGATGTTCATCATCGCACTGGTTCCGATCTGGTTCTGGCGCAACATGTCGGTGCTGGCCTATCTCGGCTCGGTGGCTTTGCTGGTATTTGTTGAACTGTTCGGCACCATCGGCATGGGTGCGCAGCGCTGGATCGACCTTGGGTTTATGCGCCTGCAACCCTCAGAGGTCATGAAAGTCACGCTGGTCATGTTGCTTGCAGCTTATTACGACTGGCTTCCCTCGCACAAAACGTCTCGTCCGCTTTGGGTTCTTATCCCGGTTGTCCTGATCATCCTGCCTACCTTGCTGGTTCTGAAACAGCCCGATCTTGGCACATCCATCCTGCTTCTGGCCGCAGGAGGTGGGTTGATGTTTCTGGCAGGGGTTCACTGGGCCTATTTTGCCGCCGTTATTGCTGCTGTCGTGGGCCTGATCGCCGCTGTGTTCAACAGCCGTGGGACCGACTGGCAATTATTGAAGGACTATCAGTTTCGGCGCATCGACACCTTTCTGGACCCGTCCACCGACCCATTGGGGGCCGGATACCACATTACCCAGTCCAAGATTGCCTTGGGGTCCGGGGGATGGAACGGGCGTGGTTTCATGCAAGGCACGCAGTCCCGCCTGAACTTCCTGCCCGAGAAGCATACCGATTTCATTTTCACGACGTTGGCCGAAGAGTTCGGGTTTGTCGGGGGAACGACCCTGTTGACCCTTTATGCCTTGATTCTGGTTTTCTGCATGGTCACGGCCCTGGCAACCAAGGACCGGTTTTCATCTCTGGTCACGCTGGGTATCGCGTTGAACTTCTTCCTGTTTTTCGCCGTCAACATGTCGATGGTAATGGGTATGGCCCCTGTCGTGGGTGTACCACTGCCAATGGTCAGCTATGGTGGCTCGGCCATGCTGGTTCTGATGGCAGCCTTTGGCATCGTCCAAAGCGCCCATATTCACCGCCCCCGTTGATCTGAAAGGGCTCTGATGTCTGTGAACGTCCTGTTTTCCGCGCGGCCTGCCCTTTGGCCGGTGTATCAGCCGCTGCTGACACAATATCTTGATGAGGCGGGTCTGGACGTCCAGCTAGGAACCGAGTTCGAACCGGATCAGGTCGATTACGTTGTTTACGCCCCAAACGGAGGGGTACAGGATTTCAGACCTTTCACGCGCCTGAAAGCGGTGCTGAGCCTTTGGGCCGGTGTCGAAAAAATCGTGGGTAACGAAACACTGACCGTTCCGTTGGCGCGGATGGTGGATCACGGTCTGACGCAAGGCATGATCGAGTGGGTGGTTGGCCACGTGTTGCGCTACCATCTGGGGATGGACCGGCAAATCACGGTACAGGACGGTGTCTGGACCCCAGATATCCCGCCGCTGGCGCAAGAGCGCAACGTTTGTATTCTGGGGCTTGGAGCATTGGGCGAAGCCGTGGCCCGCGCGCTGACCGCGCTTGAGTTTCGGGTCTTAGGCTGGAGCCGTACAGCCAAGGACATCCCCGGTGTAACCTGCCTGCATGGTGCCGAAGGGCTGCGCCAGGCGCTTTCTCATGCCGAAATCGTAGTCTTGTTGCTGCCCGATACACCTGCCACTGAAAACGCGCTGAATGCGGAAACGATGGCCCTGCTTCCCAAAGGTGCGCGGATCATCAACCCGGGACGCGGGCCGCTGATTGATGATGATGCGCTATTGGATGCCCTGAACTCGGGCCAGGTGGGCCACGCAACGCTGGATGTGTTCCGTGTCGAGCCCTTGCCCGCCGATCACCCCTATTGGGCGCATCCGAATGTCACCGTGACCCCGCATATCGCGTCCGAGACCCGCCCGGTCACTGCCGCACAGGTCATTTGCGAAAACATCCGGCGCGGGGAATCCGGCGAGCCCTTTGTGCACCTGGTCGACCGCACGCTGGGCTACTGACGTCACGCCGCAATCAGACCGCGGCCTTTCAACAGGGCATCCACGCCCGGCAATCGTCCCCGGAACGCCAGATACAGATCCTCTGCCTCGCGCGAACCGCCGGTGGACAAGATATTGTCTTCCAGCGCTTTGGCCCGTTCAGGATCAAAGGCACCACCTGCTTCTTCGAAGGCGGCAAAGGCGTCAGCATCCATCACCTCGGACCACATATAGCTGTAGTAGCCCGAGCTATAGCCATCGCCTGCAAATACATGCGCAAAGTGGGGCGTGGCATGGCGCATTCCAATGGCTTGCGGCATCCCCAACCCGGCAAGAACCTCGGCCTGTTTTGCCATCGGGTCTGCCGGGGCGTCGCCATCGTGGAAGGCCAGATCAACAAGGGCCGAGGCGACATATTCAACCGTCTGGAACCCCTGGTCGAAATTGGCGGCATTCAGCACTTTTTCAAGCATCTCCTGCGGCATCGGTTCGCCCGTTTCGGCATGGGTGGCAAACTCGGCCAAAACTTCGGGCACTTCCAACCAGTGTTCATAAAGCTGGCTGGGCAGTTCGACAAAATCGCGCGCAACCGAAGTCCCCGAGATGCTTTCATAGGTCACGTTGGACAGCATCTGGTGCAAGGCGTGGCCAAACTCGTGGAACAGGGTGCGTGCATCGTCATAAGACAGCAGCGCCGGATCACCCTTGGCGAAGTTGCAGACATTGATGACAATCGGTGCCTGTTCTTTCGGGAATCTGGCCTGTGCCCGCATCGCGCTGCACCAGGCACCTGATCGCTTTGACCCCCGTGCAAAGTAGTCACCGATGAACACGGCGACATGCCGACCGTTGCGCGTAACCTCCCACGCGCGGCAATCAGGGTGATAAAGCGGCACGTTCAAAGGCTTGAATTCCAGCCCGAACAGGCGGTTTGCACAAGCAAACGATGCCTCGATCATCCGGTCCAGTTGCAGGTAGGGTTTCAGTTCCGCCTCATCCAGATCATGTTCCGCCTTGCGCCGCTTTTCAGCGTAATAGCGCCAGTCCCATGCTTCCAGCGGGCCGTTGACACCGTCTTCCTGCATCATCCGGGTCAGGAATTCCGCGTCCGCATCGGCACGGGCCTTGGCAGGTTCCCACACCTGCATCAACAACTCACGTACCCGGTCCGGAGTACGAGCCATTTCAGTTTCCAGCTTGTAATCGGCGAAGTTGTCATAGCCCAACAGCTTGGCGCGTTCCTCACGCAAACCCAGAATCTCAGCCGCGATGTCGCGATTGTCGGTCTCGCCACCATTCGCCCCGCGGGCAGCCCAGGCGCGATAGGCTTTTTCGCGCAGATCCCTACGGGGTGAAAACTGAAGAAACGGCACGATCAGCGACCGGGAGAGGGTAACAACCGGCCCCAAGGCGCCCTTTTCCGCACCAGCAGCCCGTGCCGCATTCACAACGAAATCCGGCAGGCCCTGCAGATCTTGTTCGGTCAGATCCATGAACCAATCCCGCTCATCCGCCAGCAGGTTCTGGGTAAAGGACGTCCCCAACGAGGCGAGGCGCGACTTGATTTCTTGCATACGAGCGTCTTCGTCCCCGTCCAACGCCGCGCCTGCACGAACAAAACCCCGATGGGTCAGCATCAGAACGCGTGCCTGCTCCTCGGTCAGGTTCAGGTTTTCGCGCCGCGCCCAAAGGTTTGCAACGCGTTCAAACAGCGCCTTGTTCGAAGAAATTCCCGAGAAATGCGCCGACAGCTTGGGGGAAAACGTGCGCTGCAACTCTTCCCGCTTGGGGTTGCTGTCTGCGCCTGCAACAGTGAAGAAGACCGACAGAACCTTGTCCAGCTGCTCGCCCGCAGCCTCAAGGGCTTCGACCGTGTTAGCGAAAGTAGGGGCCTCTGCATTTGCTGCAATCGCGTCGATCTGCGCGTTATGCGCAGTCATCGCCTGATCCAAAGCCGGTGCAAAATCTTCGTCCGAAATATCGGCGAAAGGGGCTATTTCGAATGGGGTGGTCCAGTTGGACAGGATCGGGTTGGTCATGCGGATCTCCTTTGACCCAATAGCTAGTTCGCCATGGCCGGGTGTTCCAGAACCCCCAGCCCACGTTAAGAAAGGTTAATTGCTTGCGGCACCGCAAATGGGGCAATCGGCACGGCGGGTCAGCGTGATCTTGCGGCTTTCACCGTATAGGGCGTCGTAGATCAGCATCTCGCCCCGCAGCGCCATGCCAGCGCCCGTGATCACCTTTATCGCCTCAACCGCCATCATCGATCCAACAACACCCGGCAACGGGCCAATCACACCTGCCTCGGAACAGGACGGGGCCAGACCGGGGGCTGGGGCTTCGGGAAAGATACACTGGTAGCACGGGCTGCCATTGACTGGGTCAAACACGCTGAGCTGCCCTTCCCACTGCGACAAGGCCCCCGAAATCAGTGGCTTGCCCAGCGCGGCGGCAGTCCGGTTGGCCAGATAGCGGGTCTCAAAATTGTCCGTACCGTCAAGGATCAGATCGAAGTCGGCAAAAAGATCTGCCGCGATTTCATCGCTCAATCTGCGATGAAAGGGCAGAACCACCACATTCGGGTTCTGCGCCTCCATCGCTTGCTGGGCGGAAAAGACCTTGGGCATATCGATATCAGCATCGCGGTGGATCACCTGCCGCTGCAGGTTCGCATTCTCGACTATATCGTCGTCAATGACCCCGATTGTACCCACACCTGCGGCCGCCAGATATTGCAGCGCCGGGGCGCCCAAACCTCCTGCACCGATCACCAGAACACGGGCTTGTTTCAACTTTTTCTGACCCGGCCCGCCCAATTCGCGCAGCACAATGTGACGGGCGTACCGGTTCAGTTCGGTTTCGGTGAAACGGTCAGAGGGCATGGCGGCTTCCGGTTTGGAGGCCTGCACCGCTCGGTTGCGCAGGGCCTTCAGCACACGGCCATACAGCAAAACGATGGCCGCGAAACCTGCAAGGATCAGCCACAGCGCCGCAGACCCACCGGTTGCTTCGCGCAGGGGGTGCCCATCCGGCAAGATCAGATGAGACAGGACCACCCCGACCAACAACACACTCACCGACAGCACGCGCGCCGATTTAGACGTGCCGGCGATATAGCCAACGCCCCATAGCCCCGCTGCCAGAACAAGAACCAGCAGCATCAGCCGCGCCCGGTCGAGCCGAAACCGCCAGCCCCGCGATCTGTTTCACCCAATGCCTCAGCCAATTCGAATGCCGCCTGCACGACAGGGGCAACTACCAGCTGCGCGATACGATCACCATGGGCAATCTCGAACCGTTCCTGACCGGCATTCATCACGATCACCCCCAGAGGTCCGCGATAGTCACTGTCAATAGTGCCCGGCGTATTGGGCAGCGTGATCCCGTGTTTCAGTGCAAGGCCCGAGCGGGGCCGAACCTGAACCTCGTATCCCTGCGGGATTTCAATGCGCAGACCGGTCGGTACTAGCGCCCGCTGTCCGGGCTCCAACATGATCGAAACCCCCTCGGGCAAGTTGGCACGCACGTCCGCGCCCGCCGCACCCGCAGTTTCGTAGGACGGAAGCGCCACGGCGGGGTCTGCCCCGTCTTCGCGGATCACTCGAATTGCAACCATGGTTTTGCCTTTCCTTCAGCCCGCCAACGCGTCTGCGATCCTGCTTGCCAACCGCCGCGCAACCTCAGCCTTGCCCATACGCGGCCATTCCTCGGCTCCGCTGTCCGAGATCAGGATAACCGCATTCTCGGACCCGCCCATGATCCCGGTGGAAGGGCTGACATCGTTGGCGACAATCCAGTCACAGCCTTTGCGCAGTCGCTTGGCGGTGGCGTGTTCAATCACGTCATCGGTCTCGGCCGCAAAGCCGACAACCAAAGGTGGGCGCCCATTTTCCATCCGCGAGACGCGTTTGAGAATGTCGGGGTTCTCGGCAAATTCCAGAACCGGCAGACCGTCGCGGCTTTTCTTCAGTTTCTTGTCCGACGCACTGGCCACGCGCCAATCTGCCACCGCAGCCGCAAACACGCCCGCGTCGACGGGAAGCGCCGCATCAACCGCGTCCGACATCTGTTGCGCGGTCTCGACCGGCACGACCTGCACACCCGCCGGAGGCGGTACGTCTGCGGGGCCTGTGACAAAGATCACCTCGGCCCCCAAATCCGCAAGCGCCTGTGCCACGGCCGAACCCTGCGCCCCGGAAGAGCGGTTCGCGATATACCGGACCGGATCAATCGGCTCATGCGTCGGGCCCGAAGTTACCAGCACGCGCTTTCCTACCAAGGGTCCTGCCGCAAGCTGCGCCTCAACCGCCGCGACGATTTCCAGCGGTTCCGACATGCGTCCCGGCCCATATTCACCGCAGGCCATATCACCTTCGTTTGGGCCAACAAAGCGTACGCCATCCGCTTGAAGCTGCATCAGGTTGCGTTGTGTCGCCGGGTGTTCCCACATGCGTACATTCATCGCGGGCGCACACAGAACAGGCGTGTCCGTTGCCATCAGAAGGGTCGATGCCAGGTCATTTGCCAACCCCCCGGCCATCTTGCCCATCAGGTCTGCTGTTGCGGGGGCCACAACGATCAGATCGGCAGAGCGTGACAGCTGGATATGGCCCATCTCGGCCTCGGCGGTCAGATCGAACAGATCGCCATAGACCTTTTCTGAGGCAAGGGCAGACACGGACAGAGGTGTTACAAATTCTTCTGCCGCACGCGTCAGCACAGGCGTCACAGCTGCGCCGCGTTCACGCAGCCTGCGGATCAGGTCCAGCGACTTGTAGGCCGCGATGCCGCCGCCGACGATCAGCAGAATGCGTTTGGATGACAGCATGTTCAGCCCTTCCTGTCCCGGTCGGCCCCGACATTAGGCAAGGCCATCAGGTTGTTCCAGCGATTAATTCTGAACCTGAAACGCCGCACAGGGATCTTCACGCTCAACTGTGGGGCTATCGATTACGATATCAAAGTCACCGTCGATGATGTTGTCCTCGGACTGTCCGACCGAGACCACCTTCCACCCGGGTTGAAGGCGTTCAAGAAATGTCGGGATACCTCGGTCTTTGCGCGCATGTCCGTTCCCAGTGATCACGGCAACCGGTCCGCCGGTTTCTTCCATCGCGCGCATCACCGCACGGGCCAGAACCGCATCGCGCAAACGCTGGATCGCGACCATCTGGGGTAACATTTCCGGCGGGAGAGCATCGCAATGCGCGGCCATTTGATCCGCCTCGCGCGCCGCCTGCTCCTCGGGCGTCAGCGGTACAGTCAAACCATAGCGCGCCGCGTCTGCACCCAGCGCCGTGGCGGCCCCGCGTTCCATCGCGCCCCGCGCGGCAGCACGCGGCACCATGGCCCCGTAAACCGGCGCGCCTGAAGCCTTGAACACCGGATAATACAGCCTGAGCGGTGGCCAACCACTTTCTGCCCATTGCAGAATACGGCTCAACTCTTCCGGGTTGGAGACGGCTTTTTGCGCCAGCCGTTGCGCGCCTTCTTCGGTGACCATCTCCCAGACAACGGCCGAGGGTGAGATTTCCTTTATCGCTTCGGCTTGAATGAGGTGGTGGCGGGGATTGTCGTGAACCTCTCCCAGAATCACCACATCGGCGTCCCGCATCGCGAGAGCCACATCATCGGAAATAAGACCTTCCGCCAGTCCGGGTCGCGCCGCTGTAACCGTAAGGCCCAGAACACACGCAAGAATCGCAAGCTGTTTCATGCGATGAAGTGTTGCACCTCGTTCGACTGGGCTTCAAGGTTCTTGCGCATTTTTGCGAACGCTGCGGCCTCAAGCTGTCGCACGCGTTCCTTCGACAGTCCCAACTCGACGCCGAGACTTTCCAGTGTCCGCGCAGGCTCGCGCAGTTTGCGTTCGCGCACAATGAACCGCTCGCGGTCATTCAGTGCGTTCATCGCGATCAGCAACCACTGGCGCAACTGTTCGGTGTCGTGGGTGTGTTCAACTGCTTCGGCGGCCTGTTCGCGTTCATCTTCCAGCGCATCGATCCATTCGCGCCCATCTTCGTCGGCGGATTGCACCGCGTTCAGTGAAAAATCCGACCCTGACAGCCGACCTTCCATCAGTTCAACGTCGCGCAAAGGAACCCCGATTTCCGTGGCGATCATCTGATGCAGCTGGTGGCGGTCCAGTTCAAGCCCTTCGGTCGCGGCCTCGCGTTCCAGTCGGGCCTGAACCCGACGCATGTTGAAAAACAGCGATTTCTGCGCCGAGGTGGACCCCGTTCGCACCATGGACCAGTTCCGCATCACATAGTCCTGAATGCTCGCCTTGATCCACCACACCGCATAAGTCGAAAACCGCACCCCACGATCAGGGTCGAACTTGTCTGCGGCCTTCATCAAACCCAGACCGGCCTCCTGGATAAGGTCATTCATCGGCGCGCCATAGCGTTTGAACTTGGCCGCCATCGAAATTGCCAGCCGCATATACGCTGTGATCAGGCGGTGCAGCGCCTGTTCATCACGCTGGTCACGCCAGGCATAGGCCAGCCTCAGTTCCGTTTCCGCATCCAGCAACTCGGCCTTCATCGCTTGCCGGGACATCGAAAAATCTGTCGCGTTGTCCAGTGCCATAAACCTCTCCCCTGATTTGCAGGCGTTGGCCGGGCTTGCCATGCCGACCTATGACCGATACGCAAAACAGCACCAATTGGATCATCTTTAGGTAAGTACTGTGGCGTCAGATTTAACCTTAATTCTGGGCGGAGCTGCTTCGGGCAAGTCGGCATTTGCCGAGAACCTCGTTGTTTCCACAGGGAAAAATCGAGTTTACCTAGCGACATCACAAGTGTTTGATGACGAGATGCGGCAGAAGGTTGATCGCCATCTGGTACAGCGGGGCGGCGGTTGGACCACGATTGAAGAGCCCCTTGATCTGAGGCCGGTGCTGTCCAGCCTATCCTCGGATCAGGTGTGTCTGGTAGATTGCGCCACTCTATGGGTCAGCAATCATTTGCTGGCCGAAACCGATCTGGGGGCAGTCCAAACTGACCTGCTAAAGGCCCTGCGCGCATGTACAGCGCAGGTAGTGATCGTGTCGAACGAGGTCGGGCACGGTATTGTTCCCGATAACCCGCTTGCCCGTCGCTTTCGCGAAGCGCAGGGTCGGCTGAACATCGCACTTGCGGCACAGGCTGATCTGGTGGTGCAAGTGACCGCCGGGTTGCCGTTGGTCCTGAAAGGGCAGCTGCCGTGACGCGACTGCATCTTGTTCGCCATGGGCCTACGCATGCAAAGACGATGGTTGGCTGGTCCGATCTGCCTGCTGATCTAAGCGATACATCAGCGCTGAAGCGCCTGCACGATCATTTGCCACCCGATGCACTTGTGATTTCGTCCGACCTGTCGCGTGCAATTGACACTGCTTCGGCCATTCAGGGCCAGCGTCACCGTCTGCCACATCATCCAGACCTGCGGGAAATCCATTTCGGTCGGTGGGAGCTTCGCGGGTTTGCCGATATTGAAGCCGAAGACCCCGAGCTGGCTTTTGCCTATTGGGACAACCCCGGTGATGTCCGCCCACCGCAAGGTGAAAGCTGGAATGAGGTTCGCGACCGGGTCGATTCCGCGATCGACGCGCTTATGTCCGCGCATACGGGCCGCGATCTGGTGATCGTCGCGCATTTCGGCGTGATCCTGACACAAGTGCAGCGCGCCCTTGGTCTGGACGGGCAGCAGACCTTTGCGCATCGGATCGACAACCTTTCGGTGACGGATATCGCTGTCAACGGTGAGGCGTGGACTGTCGGGTCGATCAATCACCTTCCGTGAACAGGTCCAACACAAATCACTGATTTACCGGTCCGCAAAGCTGAGGCATCGTCCGCGCATGACTTATGACCTTTATATCGGCGATCGCCTCTTCTCCAGCTGGTCAATGCGCGGCTGGTTGATGCTTGAGAAATTCAACCTGCCCTATCGCAGCCACATGATCGGCCTCTATTCCGGTACCATGGCGCAAGACATGGAACCGCTGGCCCCTGCTCGCCTTGTTCCCGCCTTGCGCCTGCCGGATGGAACGGTTGTGGGGGAAAGCCTGGCGATGGCCGAAACCCTGGCCGAACGCCACCCCGATGCCGGGTTGTGGCCTTCGGATGCCGCTGCCCGGGCAACCGCCCGCTGGCTATGCGCCGAAATGGTAGCCGGATTCAGCGCCCTGCGTGGAGAATGCGCCATGCAGCTGCGCAACGTGTGGCAAGGCTTTACGCCGTCTGAGGCGACTTTGTCAGACCTGGAGAGGATTGAAACACTCTGGGCACATGCGAGGAGCGTGTCAGGGGCAGACCAAGGCCCGTTATTTGGTGCCTATTCACTGGCAGACGTCTTCTACACACCCGTTGCTGCGCGGATTATAGGATATGGGCTGCCGGTGTCAGAGGCGAACCGGGCTTATTGCATGGAACTGCTCTCTGATCCCATCGTCAGACAGTGGCGCGCCATGGGATTGACCGTAGAGTATGACACCTTCCCATACGCGCAGGACTTGCCGTCCGGCCCTTGGCCAGTCGGGGGTGTTTCTGCTGCGAAGCCGGTTTCAGGTGGTCCGTCAATCAACGCCGCCTGCCCGTATTCCGGCAAGCCTGTCACCGATTTCCTGGAGCTTGACGGGCAATGCTGGGGGTTCTGCAACCCATTCTGCCGGAACAAAACTGTGGCCGACCCCGAAGCATGGCCCAAATTCGCGGCCATGCGCGCAGCCGTTAACGACTCTTAAACCAGAACCGTGGCAGCAACGTCCTGTTAACCAAAACAGGACTGCCATGGTCGCCCGCGCCCACACCGTTGCTTTTCAAGGGGTCGATGCCCGCCCGGTCGAGGTGCAATGCGCGGTCTCACCCGGACTGCCAGCCTTTTCCATCGTGGGCCTGCCCGACAAAGCCGTGTCCGAGGCGCGTGACCGCGTCCGCAGCGCGCTGAACGCGATGGCCATCGCGCTGCCGTCCAAGCGGATCACCATCAACCTGTCCCCTGCTGACCTTCCCAAAGAAGGCAGCCATTTCGACCTACCCATTGCGGTGGCGCTTTTGTCGGCGCTCGACATCATCCCTGCCGATGCCGCAGAAAGCACCGTTGCATTGGGAGAGTTGTCGCTCGACGGTTCTCTGGTTCCGGTTGTCGGTGCCTTGCCTGCCGCCATGACGGCAGCTTCAGAAGACCGCGCCTTGCTTTGTCCGCGCGCCTCCAGCGCCGAGGCGGCCTGGGTAGATGCCACTCAAGTGATCGGCGCCGGATCACTTGGAGAGGTCGTGCGGCATTTCTCGGGCCAATCCCCGTTGCCAGCAGCACAACCCGGCGAAGTGAACCTGACACCGTCCAACCGCGACCTGCGCGATGTGAAAGGGCAGGAGCGCGCCAAACGCGCCCTGGAAATCGCCGCCGCCGGACGTCACCACTTGATCATGATCGGCACGCCGGGATCGGGCAAATCCATGCTGGCGGCGCGGCTTCCCGGAATTTTACCGCCGCTTACTGCCGTGGAAGCCCTGGAGACGTCGATGATCCAATCGCTATGTGGGTTACTGGATGAAGGCGGAATAAACCGCACTCGCCCGTTCCGCGAACCGCACCACACGGCCTCGATGGCGGCCATAGTTGGTGGCGGGAAAGGGGCCAAACCGGGCGAAATCTCATTGGCCCATAATGGTGTGCTGTTCATGGATGAATTCCCCGAATTTCCACGCACCGTTCTGGAAACCCTGCGGCAACCCATTGAAACCGGCGAAGTCATGGTGGCGCGCGCGAACGCCCATGTGAAATACCCCTGTCGTTTCATGCTGGTCGCCGCCGCCAACCCTTGCAAATGTGGCTATCTGACCGATCCGTCCCGTGCCTGTTCGCGGGCACCGGGATGTGGCGAAGATTACCTGACCCGAATCTCGGGCCCGTTGATGGACAGGTTCGACCTGCGGATCGAAGTTCCGCCCGTGGGCTTTACCGACCTTGATCTGCCCCCTTCGGGCGACAGTTCGGCGACGGTTGCAGCACGTGTCGAAAGGGCGCGTGCCATTCAGGCAGACCGGTTTTGTGACACGCCGGAGTTACGACAAAACGCTGATGCAGAAGGCAAAATACTGGAAGAGATCGCCACGCCCGATGCCGAAGGAAAAGAGCTGCTGTTGAAAGCCGCAGATCGTTTCGGCCTGTCAGCCCGGGCCTTCCATAGAATCCTGAGGGTGGCGCGCACCATCGCCGATCTGGACGGCGCGACCGATATCCGCCGCCAACACGTGGCCGAGGCACTTAGTTTTCGGATCTCTGCCCGGGTTATGGCCTAAAGCTTGGCCTCGATGGCCTGCCAGATCTTTTCAGCAATATTTACGCCGTCAAACCGTTCCAACTCCTGAATGCCGGTCGGTGAAGTCACGTTAATCTCGGTCAGATAGTCGCCAATAACGTCAATTCCGACAAAGACCTGACCCTTTTCCTTCAGCAAAGGCCCAATCGCCGCACAGATCTCAAGATCGCGTTCGGACAAGCCGATCTTTTCCGGACGTCCGCCAACATGCATGTTCGACCGCGTTTCGCCTTTGGCGGGTACCCGGTTGATTGCGCCGACCGCTTCGCCATCCACCAGAATCACCCGTTTGTCGCCATTGCTGACATCCGGCAGGAATTTCTGCACGATCAAAGGTTCGCGCGAGAATCCGGTGAACAGCTCATGCAAGGAAGTCAGGTTGCGGTCATTGGCGTCAAGCCGGAACACACCCGCGCCGCCATTCCCGTAAAGCGGCTTGAGGATGATATCGCCGTGCTTTTCCTTGAACGCCTTGATCGTCTGCAAATCACGCGCAATCGTTGTTGGCGGGGTCAGGTCGGGGAAATCCAGCACCAACAGCTTTTCCGGGTAGTTGCGCACCCAGAACGGATCGTTGACGACCAGCGTCTGACCCTTGAGACGATCCAGCAAATGCGTGGACGTGATGTAGTGCATATCAAAAGGCGGATCCTGGCGCAGCCAGACGACATCGAAATCGGCAAGATCCACCTCACGTTCGGGACCCAGAACCGCAGGATCTCCGGCAACCCTTTGCACAGTCATGTCGTGACCTCGCGCGGTGATACGACCCTGCTGATAGGCCAAATGATCCGGACCATAGAAAAACAAAGAATGCCCGCGCGCCTGTGCCTCTTCTGCCAGACGGAATGAACTGTCGGCGTTGATATCCACGGCCCCGATCGGGTCCATTTGAAAGGCGATTTTCATGGCATGTCCCTCAGTTTCCCGCCAGATACATGGACCAGCACGCCTGTGGGTTCAATGGGGCTTAGCCAAAACCAAAGGCGTTTTCGATGATTTGAACCGCGCCAGAACCATCCACAAGCGCCGCGTCAAAGCGCACGTTTGTCAGCTGCCCGTCCGGCTCGTTTTCCAAGAACTGCGCGGCGGAGGCATAAATTCGTTCGATCTGCTTGCGGCTGATCCGGGCAGCGGCTTTTTCAAAGCTGGTGCTTTTCTTAACTTCGATAAACACAAGCCCGTCGCCGTCGCGCGCAATCAGGTCGATCTCTCCGCCAGCGCCCCGCCAGCGACGATGCGCTATGGCAAAGCCCCGACGTTCGTAATCTGCAGCGACCTGTGACTCTGCGGCCTGTCCGGCGTGGTAAGAGATCGAACCCTGTCGTTCGCGCCGCCCCATGTTATCCCTTGCCCAATTTCAGAGCTTTCTGGTAAATCGGTCGGCGCGGCAGGTCGTACATTTCCGAGACAAGATCCGCTGCATCCCGAACCGAGTGATTTTCCAAAGCTCGTTTCAAAGCTTCTTCTAGATCGGATTCGTTAACACTTTGCGAATGACTGCGGTCCACCAGCAGGACGATCTCGCCTTTGACCGTCTTGCCCCGATACTCCTCTGCCAGTTCGGACAGGCTGCCGCGGCGGACCTCCTCAAACTTTTTCGTCAGCTCTCGACAAAGCGCGGCCTGCCGTTCAGGCCCCAGGCATTCAGCCAAGTCTGACAGACAGGCGGCAACGCGTTTCGGAGATTCGTAGAATACCAATGTGCCGGGGATGTCCTTCAACGCCTCGATACGGGTGCGGCGTGCTTTGGATGCGTTGGGAAGGAAGCCTGCAAAAAAGAAGGCGTCCGTGGGAAGCCCCGCCAACGTCAGGGCCGTTACAACGGCAGACGCGCCCGGGGCGCAGGTCACGGTATACCCGGCTTCGGCGGCCTGCTTGCCCAAATCATAGCCCGGATCGGCAATTAGCGGCATTCCTGCTTCGGACGCGTAGGCCACCGATTGCCCTTGCGCCAGCGCCTCCATGATCTTGCCGCGTGCGCCTGCGCCGCTGTGGTCGTGATAGGCTTGGATTCGTCGGCCTTCCAGCGGAATGCCATGTATTTCCATCAAGCGACGTAAACTGCGGGTGTCTTCTGCCGCAATCACATCGGCTGAGGCCAAAACATCCAAGGCCCTGAGCGTAATGTCGCGTGCTGTTCCAATCGGAGTGGCAACAAAATACAGGCCCGCAGCCAACTTGATCTTTTGGAAATTCAAAGCTGGACCCTCACAGCGTGACGTTTATTATCGCGGCTCAACAGAACAGAAGCATTCGCAGCCGCCGGATCAGGGAGTTTTCATTTAGATGTTTACCGTTTGCAAGCCCGTAAGCAAGCTGGCGAAAGTCGCCGCTACCCTGACGACCGCAGCGTTTCTTGCTGCCTGTGAACCGAGTGGTCTTGGCGGAGGTCCCTCGATCAATACCGCAAAGCCGGTTCCTGTCGCCTTGCTGGTTCCCAGAGGATCTGCGCAATCTGGTGATGCAGCGCTGGCGCAAAGCCTTGAGAATGCTGCGCGACTTGCGATGTCGGATTTGCCAAATGTCCAGATCGACTTACGCGTTTATGACACGGCCGGAAACCCGAACACGGCGACAGCCGTTGCACAGCAGGCTGTTGCGGACGGGGCAAAAATCATCATTGGTCCGGTATATGCCCAGGCAGCGAATGCTGCCGGATTGGCGGTGCTGAGCAAGAACGTCAACGTTCTTTCGTTTTCAAACAACGCCAGCATTGCAGGCGGCAACGTCTTTGTATTGGGCCCGACCTTTGACAACACGGCCAACCGGCTGGTGAATTATGCGGGCAGTCAGGGCAAGGTCAACACGGTGGTCGTGCACAGCAACGACGCCGCAGGACAGTTGGGCCGGTCCGCAATCGCCAATGCCATAGCGAACAGCCGGGTCAACAATGCAGGGACTGTCGCATACGACCGGTCGCAACAGGGCGTCATCAATGCGGTTCCCACGATCAAGGCCACTGTCGATTCGACGGGCGCGGATTCGATCTTCCTGACGGCGACCACGGCAGGGGCATTGCCGCTGTTCTCGCAATTGCTGCCAGAGGCCGGTGTTTCTCCGGCAACCACGCAATTCATTGGCCTGACACGTTGGGATATCCCGCCGCAAACTCTGGAGCTTCCTGGGGTTCAGGGGGGGTGGTTTGCGTTGCCTGACCCGTCCAAGGCACAAGCCTACCGTCAGCGTTACAACGCAACCTACGGCGAAGCGCCGCACCCGATCAGCGGCTTGGCCTATGACGGCATCGCTGCAATTGGTGCCTTGGTCAGCCAGGGCAAATCTGACGCCCTGACCGCTTCGGCCCTGACACAGAACGCCGGTTTCCAGGGTGTTGGCGGCATCTTCCGCCTACGCCCGGACGGCACCAACGAACGCGGTCTGGCCGTTGCCACGATCCAGAACAAACAGGTGGTTGTGATTGACCCTGCCCCACAAAGCTTCTCTGGTGCCGGTTTCTGATCTGACGGGCGCGATCAACGTGCCCGAAAGCGCGTTGATCTGCCCCGCCGGAGACATCTTCGACAGCACTGCCGTCAATGATGCACTGGCTCAGGCCTTTGAGGTCTGCCCGGACAACACCAAAATGCGGTCCGAGACGGTGCGCATTCTGCGCGAGGCTCAAAAGTCTGGCCGCGCGGCCATTGCAGAGGCATTTGGCGAACGTCCTTTCGACGCGCGCGCACTCACGCGCTCATATACGTACCTGACGGATCAACTGGTTGGGACGGCGATGCTGGTCTCAAGCACACGCCTGCATCCGCTTGCAACACCCACCCAAGGTGAAAAGATCGCCGTTCTGGCTGTTGGCGGTTACGGGCGTGGGGAAATGGCGCCGTTTTCAGATGTCGACCTGCTGTTCCTCACCCCCTACAAGATCACCGCATGGGCCGAGAGCGTCATCGAGTCGATGCTTTATATCCTGTGGGATTTGCGGCTTAAGGTCGGGCATTCGTCACGCACGATCAAAGATTGTCTGCGGTTGGGTGCCGAGGATTTCACGATCCGCACAGCGATGTTGGAGCAACGCTATCTGGCCGGTGACAAGGCACTGGCGGACGGGTTGGACCGAAGGCTGAAAGACGAACTGTTCAAGGGAACCGAACGCGAGTTCATCGAAGCCAAGTTGCACGAACGTGACGAACGCCACCACAAACAAGGCGAGCGTTACATGGTCGAACCCAACGTGAAGGAAGGCAAAGGCGGCCTGCGTGACCTGCAATCCCTCTACTGGATCGCGAAATATATCTATGGCGTTCAGGACGTGGCCGAACTGGTGCCTTTAGGCTTGTTCACCCCCGAAGAGTTCAAGACCTTCGTTCAGGCCGAAGAGTTCCTTTGGGCTGTACGCTCGCACCTGCATCTAGTCACCGGTCGCGCGACCGAGCAGCTTACCTTTGACATGCAGGTCGAGGTCGCCGCACGCATGGGGTACGAGGACCGCGCCGGGCGTCGCGCGGTCGAAGTGTTCATGCAGCGGTATTTCCGCGAAGCCACACGCGTAGGTGAGTTGACGCGCATCTTCCTGACCAAACTCGAAGCGCTGCACATGAAAGGTGCGCCCCTGCTGGAACGCATTTTCCGCAGGCGTCGACGGGTCAAGGCAGGGTACAAGGTGGTTCACGGTCGTCTGGATCTGGTGGAACCTGAGAAATTTCTCTCCGACAAAATGAACCTGCTGCGCCTGTTCGAAGAAGGTTTGCGGACAGGTATGCTGATCCATCCTGATGCCATGCGGCTGGTGAGCGCGAACCTGCATCTGATCGATGACGAAATGCGCGGCGACAAGGAAGCTCAGCGCATTTTCCTGGATCTGATGTTGAAACACGGCAACCCGGAACGCGCATTGCGACGGATGAACGAGTTGGGCGTGCTGTCCGCTTTCCTGCCCGAGTTCGAGCACATCGTGGCAATGATGCAGTTCAATATGTATCACAGCTATACGGTGGACGAGCATACGATCCAGTGCATCGTCAATCTTGCCCAGATCGAACGCGGAGAGCTGGTCGAATCTCTGCCTCTGGCCTCTTCGATTCTGAAAGGCGGGGTCAATCGCAAGGTGCTGTATGTCGCGCTTCTTTTGCACGACATTGCGAAAGGTCGCCCCGAAGACCACTCGATTCTCGGGGCGCAGATCGCGCGCAAGGTGGCGCCTCGGCTCGGCCTGAACAAATCGGATTCCGAAACCGTTGAATGGCTGGTGCGCTATCACTTGCTTATGTCCGATATGGCCCAAAAACGCGATATCTCCGACCCTCGGACAGTGCGCGATTTTGCCAAGGCCGTTCAGACAACCAAACGGCTGGATCTGCTGACGGTTCTGACGGTTTGTGACATTCGCGGTGTTGGCCCGACCACCTGGAACAACTGGAAGGCCACCTTGCTGCGCGCCCTGCATGCTGAAACAAAGCGTGCACTGGAAACCGGTATGGAAGACCTGAACCGGGCAAACCGGGGGGCCGAAGCCAAAACAGCGCTGCGCCGTGCTTTGGACAACTGGTCCAAAGCTGACCTCAAGGTCGAGACCGGGCGCCACTACGCCCCTTATTGGCAGGGCCTGAATCTTGCGACGCATATCGAGTTTGCCGAGATGCTGCACGCGCTGGAACAAAGCGGCGATCCCGGCGCGATGGAAATTCGCCTGCAACCTGATGAAGACCGGGATGCGACGCGGGCCTGTTTTGCGATGGGCGATCACCCCGGTATTTTTGCCCGCATCGCCGGGGCACTGGCCCTGGTCGGCGCGAATGTCGTCGATGCCCGCAGCTATACCACCAAAGACGGTTACGTGACGGACGCATTCTGGATTCAGGATGCCGAAGGGCACCCGTTCGAGGCATCACGCCTTCCACGCCTGACGCAGATGATTCACAAGACCCTACGCGGTGAAGTCGTCGCCAAGGAAGCGCTGAAGTCGCGTGACAAAATCAAAAAACGCGAACGCGCTTTCAACGTACCAACGCATATCACATTCGATAATGAGGGTTCTGAAATCTACACGATCATCGAGGTGGACACACGCGACCGCCCCGGCCTGCTGTTTGATCTGACCCGGACCCTGGCCGCGGCGAACGTGTATATCGCCAATGCCGTGATCGCGACCTATGGCGAACAGGTGGTCGATACGTTCTACGTCAAGGACATGTTTGGCTTGAAATATTATTCGGAAAGCAAGCAGCGCGGGCTTGAGGCCAAGTTGCGCACGGCAATCACCGAAGGCGCCGAGCGTGCGGCCTCATGAAGCAAATACGCTTGTTCTCGGGCCTGTTCACGGTCGGCTTCTGGACGCTCGCCAGCCGAATTCTGGGGTTTCTACGGGAAATACTGCTGACGGCCTATATCGGACCGGGCCCAGTGATGGATGCTTTTGTTGCAGCCTTTCGCCTGCCCAACATGTTCCGCCGCTTTTTCGCCGAGGGGGCATTTAACGCGGCCTTTGTGCCGATGTTTTCCAAACGACTGGAAGCAGACGAAAACCCTCAGGGTTTTGCGCAGGACGCATTCAATCTTCTGGCCGTGGCTGTTCTTGCGCTGGTCGGGCTGGCCATGGTTTTCATGCCCGGTCTGGTGTGGCTGACCGCCGAAGGGTTTTACGGCGATGAACGGTTCGATCTGGCGGTGGACTATGGATATGTTGTGTTTCCATACATCCTGTTCATGTCTCTGGCTGCCTTGTTTTCAGGCGTTCTGAACGCAACCGGACGGTTCGCGGCGGCGGCAGCCGCACCTGTTTTGCTGAATATTTTCGCCTGCACCGCCCTAATCGCCGGTGCCATGTCCGGCGGCGAGGTGATCCGGTGGCTGATCCCGGTCATTCCGGTCGCCGGTGTCGCGCAACTGGCGCTGGTCTGGATCGCAACCGAACGCGCCGACATCCACATCCGCCCCTGCATGCCGCGCCTGACGCCCGAAATGCGACGGATGGTACGTATCGCGGTCCCGGCCGCGCTGGCGATGGGGGTCACACAGGTCAATCTGGTTGTCGGGCAATTGGTTGCATCGAAAACCGAAAATGCCGTCAGCTGGCTTTTTGCCGCAGACAGGCTCTACCAGTTGCCTTTGGGTGTTGTAGGCATTGCTGTCGGCATAGTCTTGTTGCCGGACCTGTCCCGCCGTTTGCGTGCGGAGGACAAAGAGGGCGCACGCAATGCCTTTTCCCGGGCCGGTGAGTTCACACTGCTGCTAACGCTGCCTTCGACTGTGGCCTTCGTGGTTATGCCATACCCTCTCGTATCGGTGCTGTTCGAACGTGGTCAGTTCGGCCCCGAGGATACGGCCGCCACGGCCCTTGCGGTTGCCATCTACGGGGTCGGGCTTCCGGCCTTCATGTTGCAAAAATTGCTGCAACCGCTGTTCTTTGCGCGCGAGGATACACGTTCCCCGTTTCACTACGCGGTTGTTGCGATGATCGTGAACGCAGCTCTGGCGTTTGGTCTGTTTCCACTGGTGGGCTGGATCGCGCCAGCAATTGCCGCATCGACTGCGGGGTGGGCGATGGTGGTGCTACTGGCTTTCGGCGCACGACGTATGGGTGAAGAGGCGCGCTTTGATGTCCGGTTCAAAAAGCGCGCAGGCCGGATTGTCGCCGCTTCGCTTGGGATGGGCGCGATCTTATACGCAGCGCTCTACCTGTTCGGGTGGGCATTGGATGTTCCCGGCTGGCGCTATCTGGCACTGCTGGTCCTGATCATGGTCGCTGCCGTCTCATATTTCCTTTTGGGCCATATCTTCGGCGCTTTCAAACTGTCGGAGTTCAAACACGCCCTGCGCCGGTCCTGATCAATCCCGGCGAATGCGTCCTACGATCCGGGACCAAGCGCCCGGTGCAACAAGAAAAGACAAGCCAAAACCGGTGGCAAACCCACCCAGATCAGCAACCCATTCCCAGTTGCCACCAAAGATCAGGCCGAAAAGAAATTGTATGCCCATAAGGACGGCAATCAATTGAAATGCCCGTGCTTGGTTTGCACCTACAAGTGACAGTTTGCGCCACAACAACCACGTAAATGCGCCGA
Source organism: Ruegeria sp. O4 (assembly GCF_056535125.1). Taxonomy (NCBI): domain Bacteria; kingdom Pseudomonadati; phylum Pseudomonadota; class Alphaproteobacteria; order Rhodobacterales; family Roseobacteraceae; genus Ruegeria; species Ruegeria sp. O4. The sequence continues at coordinate 108,550 of NZ_JBQERO010000003.1, forward strand.
TCAGACCGTACACAGGCGGGAACCCTCCGATCAGCGGATAGCGCGGGTCCAGTAACACGGCGTAGGCCAATGCGCCGCCAATGCCCGACACGACAAAAATCAGCAGCATTGGGAAACCGCCGAACACTTCGCCAACCATTTTGCCCATCGCCAGCACGAAAACACAGACGAAAATCGCCTGGGTGAAATTGGCGGATACAAAGGGGTAGGTCACGAAGCGGATGACATGTTCGAATGGCCAGCGCCCGTTCAGAACCATCCAGTCGAAAATATCCGCCGAGAACGCGTAATGCTGGATCGCATCCAGCCGCCAGCCCACCGCTGTTGGCCCTCCGACCAGCCCGCGTGATCCCAGCGTGAAGGCAATTTCTATCCCGATGATGAACAGAACCAACGCCACCACAGCAGGTGGCAGAGGGTTCACAGGCGGTGTGTAATGCTCACTGCTCATTGGGCTGGCCTTTCGCGGCTGTTGACGTCCCTTTGCCTCATGGGTAAGCGACGGGGGCTGATTTTTCCAGACAGGAGTTCCCTTTGATGACTGAGTCCCAATTCACGCCACGCGTGTTTTCCGGTGCGCAGCCTTCGGGCAATTTGCATCTCGGCAACTATCTCGGGGCGCTTCGGAACTGGGTGAGAATGCAGAGCGAGGAATTTGAGACTATCTATTGCATGGTCGATCTGCACGCGATCACCGTCTGGCAAGACCCAACCGAGTTGCAGCATGCAACGCGGGAGCTTTGTGCCGGTTACATCGCTTCCGGTCTAAACCCGGAAAAATCAATCTTGTTCAACCAAAGTCAGGTGCCGGAACACGCGCAACTGGCCTGGATATTCAACTGTGTCGCGCGCATGGGTTGGATGCAGCGCATGACCCAGTGGAAGGACAAGGCGGGCAAAAACCAGCAGAACGCTTCGCTTGGCCTGTTTGCCTACCCTGCTCTGATGGCAGCCGATATTCTGATCTATCACGCAACCCATGTGCCAGTTGGAGAAGACCAGAAACAGCATCTGGAGTTGACCCGCGACATCGCCATAAAATTCAACAACGATTTTGGCGTCGATTTCTTTCCCATCACCGAGCCGGTGATCGAAGGGTCAGCCACAAGGGTCATGAGCTTGCGGGATGGGTCCAAGAAGATGTCAAAGTCCGACCCCTCGGACATGAGCCGGATCAACCTGACCGATGATGCCGATGCGATCGCCAAGAAAATCCGCAAGGCCAAGACCGACCCTGACGCTTTGCCGTCGGATGTCGAAGGTCTGGAGGGCCGCCCGGAAGCGCGCAATCTGGTCAATATTTACGCAGCACTCAGCGACCAGAGCATCGACCAGGTTCTGGCCGAAATTGGGGGCAAGCAGTTCGGTGATTTCAAACCGATGTTGGCTGATCTGGCAGTCGCCAAGCTGGCCCCAATCTCGACTGAGATGTCGCGTCTTATGGGGGAACAGGCCGAGATTGACCGGATTCTGGCTCACGGAGCCGAGCGCGCGCGTCAGATCGCCGCTCCGATCCTGCAAAAGACCTATGAAATCGTCGGTATGGTCGGATCAGCATCACGCTGAATGCACTGGACCTTCGCCTGACGCCCTCCTAGGGTCTGCCTGAACCACAGGAGGGCGTCATGGCAACCGGCAAAAACATCCGGACCTATTTTCAGGGCCAATGGCATGACGGGGATACTCCCATCATGCGCGCAGCGGATCACGGGTCGTGGCTAGGGTCTTCGGTCTTTGACGGCGCCCGTTATTTCGACGGGTTGGCCCCTGATCTGCACGCGCATTGCGCCCGGGTGAACCGGTCCGCCGAAGCCCTGATGCTGACACCGACCATGACAACCGAGCAGATGGTCGAATTGGTGCATGAAGGGTTGCAAGCCTACAGCCCTGACACGGCTGTCTATATCCGCCCGATGTATTGGGGCATTGACGGCGATAGCACGGCAATCGTTCCGCAGGAAAACAGCACAGGGTTTGCCATCTGTCTGGAAGAAATCCCAATGGCACCTGAAACGGCTTCGGCCACGCTGGCGACCACGCGATTCCGTCGCCCGGTACTGGAATCGGCTGTGGTCAATGCCAAGGCCGGGTGCCTCTACCCCAACAATGCGCGCATGTTGCAAGAGGCACACTCCAAAGGATTCTCGAACGCTCTGGTCGCTGACGCGATGGGCAATGTGGCCGAAACGGCAACGGCCAACATCTTCATGGTAAAGGATGGCGAGGTCTTTACTCCGATCCCCAACGGGACATTTTTGGCAGGGATCACGCGGGCGCGACATATCAAGAATCTGCGCGAGGATGGTGTTACAGTTCATGAAACGGTCTTGGGTTTCGAGGATTTTCACCAGGCGGACGAGGTTTTCATGTCCGGCAATATGAGCAAGATCACACCGGTGACTGCGCTGGAGGACACACAGTTTCAGGTTGGTCCCATTGCCCGCCGTGCCCGCGCACTTTACTGGGACTGGGCTGCAAGCGAACGCTAGTACATCGACATGAACGTGTCCGAGTTGCCAGCACGCAAACGCTCGGGCATGATCCCTTAAAATTGAAGAGGACACCCATGCGTAAGTTCTTAGTTGTTCTGGATGACAGCCGTGAATGCCTGAACGCAATGCGGTTCGCCGCGATGCGTGCCGCGCATACAGGTGGCGGCGTGACGATCTTGTCGGTTATTCCGCCGGACGAGTTCAATCACTGGATCGGTGTTGCCGAAACCATGCGCGAAGAAGCCCGGGAACGTATCCATGCCCATTTCGAAGTCTTCGCCAAATGGATGCGCGACAAACAGAATGTAGAACCTGAACTGGCCATTCGCGAAGGTGATCCGGTGCCGCAGATCATCGAACACGTTCAGTCTGACCCTGAGATCGGCGTTCTTGTTCTTGGGGCGGGGACTGACAAGAAAGGCCCCGGCCCGCTGGTGACTCAGCTCACAAAAAACTCTGGCAGCCTACCGATCCCGATCACGATTGTTCCCGGTGACCTGAGCAAGGAAAAGTTGGAAGAAATCACCTGAGGATTGAACATGGCGAAGACGTTGCAGTTCTGGTTCGACTTCGCCTCGACCTATTCCTATCTCAGCGCGATGCGGATCGAACAGGCTGCGCAGGACAAAGGCGTCTCGGTCGACTGGCAGCCTTTTCTGTTAGGTCCGATTTTCGCGGATCAGGGATGGCGCACGTCGCCGTTCAACCTTTATCCGGCCAAAGGGCGCTATATGTGGCGCGACATGGAACGTCTTTGCGGCGCACGCGGGCTGCCGTTGGTTCGGCCTGACCCGTTCCCGCAATACTCTCTCACCGCAGCGCGCCTGGCTCTGGCCCTTGCGCATCGCGAAGAACGGGCTGCCTTCGCAAAGGCTGTCTTCTGCGCTGAATTCGGGGACGGGAGGAACATCTCTGACGAAGGCGTGCTTGAGGATTGCCTGAAGATGGCAGGTCTGCCTGCGGCAGTGATGAATCGCGCAAAAGATCCGAGCATCAAGGCTGCGCTGTTCGAGCAATCCGCGCGCGCAAAAGCACTTGGCCTGTTCGGCGCACCCAGTTTTGTGGCAGGGACAGAGTTGTTTTGGGGAGATGACCGGCTGGATGACGCGATTCGTTACGCGGTCACGATTTAGAATCGTTCCAAATATTGACTTCTCCGACCCCTGAGCGCATATCAGAAACACCTCAGACGGAGCTGCCTCATGTTCATCCAGACCGAATCCACCCCAAACCCGGCCACGTTGAAATTTCTGCCCGGCCAAACGGTTCTTGAGGCTGGAACCGCGGATTTCCCGACAGCCGAGGCTGGTGACAAGTCCCCATTGGCCAAACGAATCTTTGCCGTAAACGGCGTGACCGGTGTGTTCTTTGGAAACGATTTTGTCACTGTGACCAAATCCGACAATGTTCAGTGGGATCACATCAAACCTGCAATTCTTGGCGCAGTGATGGAGCATTATCAATCCGGCCAGCCCGTCATGGGTGCCGACGCGGCAGCGGCCTCGGGTCATGCCGAACATACCGGAGAAGATGCAGAGATCGTCAATCAGATCAAAGACCTGCTGGACAGCCGCGTGCGCCCGGCCGTAGCACAGGATGGTGGCGACATCACCTTTCATGGTTTTGATCGCGGCATCGTCTACCTGCACATGCAAGGTGCCTGCGCGGGGTGCCCGTCATCAACCCTGACACTGAAGATGGGTATCGAAAACCTGCTACGCCATTACATCCCCGAAGTGACTGAGGTTCGCCCAGTTGCCGTCTGACCCGACGATCCTGGCATTTGATACATCGGCCGCGCATTGCGCGGCCGCTTTGTTGCGTGGCGGTGTGATCGCAGTATCCCGTGTCGAAGGCATGTCGCGGGGTCAAGCCGAACGATTGATGCCCTTGCTGCAAGAAGTGCTGACCGAGGCCGGTTGCGTATGGGCCGATCTGGACGCTATCGGTGTTGGGATTGGGCCCGGCAATTTCACGGGTATACGCATCTCGGTCTCTGCCGCCCGGGGCCTTGCCTTGGGCCTTGGCGTCCCGGCGGTGGGCGTTTCTGGATTCGATGCTCTGATTGAACTGGCAGAAGCGGGGCAACTTCCAGCCATCCCTGCGCCGCGCGAACAGGTATATGTACAACTTCCCGGAACCGGCCCATGCCTTTTGCCTTTGGACGAGGCCGAAAAGCATGGGCCATTGTATGTCTGCCCCGACCCCGCATTGCAGATACAAGCCGTTGCCAGACTTGCCGCAAAACGATGGCACAGCGTCAGTGCGCCTCCGGCCCCGCTATATGTCAGACCTGCGGACGCGGCCCCATCCCGAGATGTGCCGCCTGTGTTACTGGACCAATGACGCCTTACGAGATGGCAGCGACACATGCAGCGGCATTCACCCAGTCACGCCCATGGACTGCCGATGAATTCGCCGGCCTTATGGAAAACCGGTTCACTGATTACGTTGGAAATGCCCGCTGCTTTGCCCTTTTTCAGGTGATCGCGGGTGAGGCAGAGTTACTGACGATTGCGACTCACCCCACGTTTCAAAGACAAGGTCTCGGGTTTCAGACCATGCGCATCTGGCACGACCGGGCAGTCACTTTGCAGGCAAACCGCGCATTTCTGGACGTGGCTGCCGACAATGTTGCAGCAATCGCGCTGTACGGGCGATGCGGGTATCGCCAGTGCGGTCGGCGCAAAGGTTATTATTCTAGAAAAACAGGCCCAAATATCGATGCTCTTGTGATGGAACGCGCACTGCCCTAACGGCAACCAAAGATTTTTTAGACCATTTGGTCAGAAATCAATTGACCATGACGGTTGCAAACGTCCTTAATTCCCGCCATCACAACACTTATGCTCGCTAAAAGTGGGTAAACGGGGCTAATCTGACCTCGTGCCAACAAAAAAATGGGAGACTTAAATGACCCTGATGAAATCCTTGATGGGTGCTGCCGCTGCTGTCGCTCTGACCGCAGGTGCAGCTTTCGCCGAACCGGCGCTGATCTTTGACCTGGGCGGCAAGTTCGACAAATCTTTCAACGAAGCTGCCTATAATGGCGCGCAGCGTTGGGCCAATGAGACCGGCGGCAAGTATCGCGAGATCGAGATCCAGTCGGAAGCACAGCGCGAACAGGCTCTGCGCCGTTTCGCAGAATCAGGTGCCAACCCGATCATCACCATGGGCTTTGGTATGGCTGATCCGTTGTCGGCTGTTGCAGGCGACTATCCTGAAACCAAATTCGTGGCTGTCGACGTGAACTGGCTGGACATCCCCAACATCCGCCAGATCGGCTTTGCCGAGCATGAAGGGTCGTACCTGGTTGGCATGATGGCCGCGATGGCATCAAAATCCGGCACCGTTGGCTTTATCGGCGGTATGGACATTCCGCTGATCCGCCACTTTGGCTGCGGATACGCACAAGGCGCCAAAGCGGTGAACCCGGACATCAATGTTGTCGCCAACATGACCGGCACCACCCCTGCGGCGTGGAACGATCCTGTAAAAGGTTCCGAACTTACAAAAGCACAGATCAGCCAGGGTGCTGACGTGATCTATGCCGCGGCTGGTGGTACAGGTGTAGGCGTTCTGCAAACGGCAGCCGACGAAGGCATTCTGTCGATCGGCGTGGACAGCAACCAGAACCACCTGCATCCGGGCAAGGTCCTGACGTCGATGCTGAAACGTGTCGACGTCGCGGTGTATGACGCGATGAAAGCAGGTGACGCCGTAGAAACCGGCGTGTTCACCATGGGACTGGCCGAAGAAGGTGTAGGCGTCGCCATGGACGATAACAACAAAGAGCTTGTCTCAGTTCGCATGAACGATGCGGTGGAAGAAGCCCGCAAAGCCATCATCAACGGCGATATCACCGTTGTCAGCTATTACGAGAACGACAGCTGCCCCGCACTGCAGTTCTGATACCGCGCGGGGCGGAAGGAACCCTTCCGCCCTGCCATCCACTCTGCCATCCGTGCCACCTGCCGGATGGGCTTTTCGGCAGTTGAGGGTAAGACATGACCGTCCCCGCCATTGAGCTCAAAGGGATTTCCAAATCCTTTGGGCCGGTTCAGGCCAACAAAGACATCTCAATCAGCGTCGCCCCCGGTACGATCCATGGGATTATCGGTGAAAACGGTGCGGGCAAATCCACGCTGATGAGCATCCTCTACGGCTTTTACAAAGCCGACAAAGGTGAAATTTGGATCAACGGGACAAAGACCGAAATCCCTGACAGCCAGGCGGCTATCGCCTCGGGCATCGGGATGGTGTTTCAGCATTTCAAGCTGGTGGAGAATTTCACGGTTCTGGAAAACATCGTTCTGGGTGCTGAAGATGGCGGCCTTCTGGCTCCGTCTCTGGCCAAGGCCCGCAAAGAGCTGAAAGAACTGGAAGAAGAATACGAACTGTTCGTTGACCCCGACAAACGCATTGATGAGATCGGTGTGGGGATGCAGCAGCGTGTCGAAATTTTGAAGGCATTGTATCGCAAGGCCGAGATTCTGATTCTGGATGAACCGACTGGTGTTCTGACCCCGGCTGAGGCTGACCAGCTGTTCCGTATTCTGGATCGTCTGCGGGCCGAAGGGAAAACGATCATCGTGATCACCCACAAGCTGCGCGAAATCATGGAAAACACCGATACCGTCTCGGTCATGCGCCGTGGGCAGATGACAGCTACGGTGAAAACTTTGGACACCAGCCCTGAAGAACTGGCCGAGCTGATGGTAGGCCGCAAGGTTTTGCTGCAAGTCGACAAGGTGCCTGCGACGCCGGGCAAACCCATCCTTGAGATCGAAAAGCTGAGCGTTTTCGATTCCGCCGGTGTTGAACGGGTCAAAGGTATCGACCTGACCGTGCGTGCCGGTGAGATCGTCGGTATTGCCGGTGTGGCGGGCAATGGGCAGTCGGAACTGCTGGAGGTTCTGGGCGGGATGCGTCCGGGACAAGGCTCGATCAAGCTGAACGGCGAACCGCTGGCCCTAAGCGGAGCCGGATCTGACGGTCAGGCGCGTCGTGCACAGCATATAGCGCATGTGCCGGAAGATCGGCAGCGTGAAGGCCTGATTATGGATTTCCACGCGTGGGAAAACGTGGCCTTTGGCTATCACCGGGACCCCGCTTATCAGCGGGGCCTGTTCATGGACAATGCCGCGTTGCGTGCTGATACCGAAGCCAAGATCGAGAAATTCGATGTCCGGCCACCGGATCCTTGGCTTGCAGCCAAGAGCTTTTCGGGTGGAAACCAGCAGAAAATCGTCGTTGCCCGCGAAATCGAGCGAAACCCTGACCTGCTGCTGGTCGGCCAGCCGACGCGCGGCGTTGACATCGGCGCGATCGAATTCATTCACAAGCAGATCGTAGCCCTGCGCGATCAAGGCAAGGCGATCCTGCTGGTTTCGGTTGAATTGGAAGAGATATTCTCGCTGTCCGACCGGATCGCAGTGATGTTCGACGGGCATATCATGGGTGAACGGCTGCCCAATGAAACAGATGAAAAAGAACTTGGCCTGCTGATGGCCGGTGTTGCAGGAGAGGCCGCGTAGGATGGAAAAAATGCCTAAATGGGCCGATGTCGTTCTGATCCCGCTGATCAGTCTGATGCTGGCCGCTATCCTGTCGGCGCTGGTCATCCTCGCCATCGGAGAAAACCCCGTCGAAGCTGTTAAGCTGATGGTTTCGGGCGCGTTGGGGTCAACCTATGGCTGGGGCTATACGCTCTATTACGCGACGAATTTCATGTTTACCGGTCTTGCGGTCGCCGTCGCATTCCACGCCCGCTTGTTCAACATCGGTGGCGAAGGTCAGGCGATGCTGGGCGGTCTTGGGGTGGCCATGGTTTGCCTTTACGTCGACTGGCCGCATTGGAGCATTGCATTGCTTGCGGCCTGCGCCGCATCAATGCTGTTCGGCGCGTTTTGGGCCGCTATCCCGGCCTATCTTCAGGCCAAGCGCGGCAGCCATATCGTGATCACCACGATCATGTTCAATTTTATTGCCGCTGCCTTTCTGAACTACATGCTGGTCAATGTCATGCGCCCGCAAGGGTCGCAGGACCCGGCAACCGCACGGTTCCCCGAATCCGTCCATCTGCCAACATTCCAGTCAATGTTCTCAACCGCAGAGAACGTGGTGTTCCGGGGGGCTCCGGTAAACATTACGTTCTTCATCGCTTTGCTGGCCTGTGTCGTCGTCTGGGCGCTGATCTGGCGGACCCGGCTGGGCTATGAAATCCGTGCTTACGGCCACTCAGAAACCGGCGCGGTCTATGCCGGCATCTCGCCGGTTCGCATTACCATTGTTGCGATGCTGATCTCGGGTGCGCTGGCAGGTCTGATGGCCATCAACAACGTTATGGGCGAGGCGGAGCGCCTTGTCCTGAACTCGACCGAGGGTGCTGGGTTCATCGGGATTGCAGTGGCCCTTATGGGGCGATCACATCCTTTCGGCGTATTGCTGGCCGCGCTTTTGTTCGGGTTCCTGTATCAGGGCGGGGCCGAGCTGGCACTGTGGGCATCGATCCCCCGCGAACTGATCGTGGTCATTCAGGCGCTGGTGATCCTGTTCACCGGTGCGCTGGACAACATGGTACGGATGCCGCTTGAGAAACTGTTCCTTGGTATGCGGAAGAGGGCAGAGTAATGGACTTCTTTGTAACCCTCATCCAGGTTCTGGATTCGACCATCCGCCTATCCACGCCTCTTTTGCTGGCCTGTTTGGCCGGTCTGTATTCGGAACGGGCTGGCATTTTCGACATCGGGCTGGAAGGCAAAATGCTGGTGGCCGCGTTCTTTTCTGCGGCTGTCGCGGCGGTTACGGGTTCAGTCTGGCTGGGCTTGCTGGCTGGCATCGGATCCTCATTGGCGCTGTCAGGGCTGCACGGGTTGGCATCGATAACCTTCCGGGGCAACCAGCTGATTTCGGGTGTTGCAATAAACTTTCTCGCCTCGGGCCTGACAGTGCTTGTCGCCCAAAGCTGGTTCCAACAGGGCGGTCGTACGCCCTCGCTCTTTGGTGGCGGCCGGTTCGAGCCTATCAACTTTCCATTTGCCGATGCGCTTGGAGGGGTTCCGATTGTCGGCCCTATCTATTCCGAACTGCTCTCGGGCCATTCGATCCTTGTTTATGTGGCATTCCTGATGGTTCCAGCAACGTGGTGGGTGCTTTTCCGCACACGGTTCGGCCTGCGCCTGCGGGCTGTGGGTGAAAACCCGGCAGCCGTCGACACGGCGGGTGTATCCGTGGTTGGCCTGCGCTTCGCAGCCGTCGCGATCTGTGGCGTACTTTGTGGTATCGCGGGCGCTTATCTGGCGACGGCTTTGCAGGCGGGGTTCGTCAAGGAAATGACCGCTGGTCGTGGTTTTATTGCGCTGGCCGCCTTGATCTTTGCCAAATGGCGCCCGTGGCACGCCATGTGGGCCTGTTTGCTGTTTGGCCTGCTTCAGGCGGTAGCACTTCGGTTCCAAAACATCGATCTTGGCGGCGTAGTGATTCCGGTCCAGGTGATGGACGCCCTGCCCTATATCCTGACAGTTGTTATTCTGGCCGGTTTTGTCGGCAAGGCCGTGCCACCACGGGCAGGCGGAGAGCCCTACATCAAAGAGCGCTGATAAGGCCAGTTCCGAATGGAGTTTCGGTCCTGTTCGCTGCAAGGCGGCATGCAGAGTTGATTTTGCATGCTGCAACCGTTCTAAGAGGGTATGCACGTATACCTTCCCATAGCCGAAGTTTCTGTCAGCCCATTCCTGCTGTTGGGGATCGGTGGGGTCGTCGGTGTTTTATCTGGTATGTTCGGGGTCGGCGGAGGATTTTTGATCACTCCGCTGCTGTTTTTTATCGGCATACCTCCGGCGATTGCCGTTGCGACATCAGCCAATCAGGTTGTCGCTTCTTCCATTTCGGGATTGCTGGCGCATCTTAGGCGCAAGACCGTGGACCTGAAAATGGGAAGCGTTCTGCTGACCGGAGGGTTGTTTGGCGCGGCCCTGGGTATGGTGGTTTTCAATTTTCTCAAGCATCTCGGACAGGTCGATCTGGCTGTACAGATTTGCTATGTCGTATTTCTGGGGGCTATCGGAACCCTGATGTTCATTGAAAGCCTTGCCGCCATCCGAAAAGCCAGAAAGTCCGGGTATCAACCTGCCCCCAAGCGACGCCAGCGTACATGGGTTCACGCACTGCCCTTCAAGATGCGGTTTCGGGCATCAAGCCTTTACATCTCGGTCATACCACCTGCACTGGTCGGGTTTGGTGTTGGCATCCTGTCGGCGATCATGGGTGTCGGCGGCGGGTTCATCATGGTACCCGCGATGATCTATGTTCTTGGCATTCCGACCAAAGTGGTTATCGGGACATCCCTGTTCCAGATCATTTTCGTCGCCGGTTTCACAACCATGATACATGCGTCGACAAATTTCAGCGTCGACATAGTGCTTGCCCTGTTCTTGTTGCTTGGCGGCGTTCTGGGCGCGCAATTGGGGACGCAGATCGGTGCACGTCTGAAAGCCGAACAGCTGCGCATTCTGTTGGCGTTGCTGGTCATGGGCGTTGCCGGAAAGATCGGATTTGACCTTCTATTGCCGCCGTTGGAGATCTTTTCTCTGGCAGAGCCTGGAGGGGTATGATGTTGTTTTCTCCGTACCACGCGACAATAACCGCTCTTGAATTCGAGTTTGATAGAAGGCAAGCCAAGACCCAGCGCAAAGTGACGGTATCATGCATATTTACCTGCCCATAGCCGAAGTCTCGGTAAATGCATTTCTACTCCTTGGTCTGGGTGGAATGGTTGGAATTCTGTCGGGGATGTTCGGGGTCGGCGGCGGGTTTCTCATGACGCCGCTGCTGTTTTTCATTGGCATACCACCGGCTGTTGCGGTTGCGACAGAGGCCAATCAGATTGTTGCATCGTCCTTTTCCGGGGTGCTGGCCCATTTTCGACGAAAGACCGTTGACCTCAAGATGGGTACGGTTTTGTTGACAGGCGGTCTAGTCGGGGCTGCATTGGGCGTTGTTGTCTTTAACTATCTAAAAAGCCTAGGCCAGGTCGACCTTCTGGTAACCCTTTGTTACGTGGTCTTCCTTGGTATCATTGGCAGCCTGATGTTCATCGAAAGCCTGAGGGCGCTGCGCAAAGCCAAGAAAGGCGGGGCAGCGCCAGCCAAGCGCCGCCAACGTGGCTGGGTTCATTCGATGCCCTTCAAGATGCGCTTTCGCACATCAGGTCTTTATATCTCGGTCATTCCACCGGTTGTAGTTGGTCTAAGCGTCGGGGTCTTGTCCGCGATTATGGGGGTCGGTGGCGGCTTCATCATGGTCCCGGCGATGATTTACCTGCTGGGAATGCCCACGAAAGTCGTTGTCGGCACATCGTTGTTTCAGATCATCTTCGTAACCGCATTTACCACGATGCTGCACGCGACCACCAACTATACAGTGGACATTGTCCTGGCGGTATTGCTGCTGGTCGGGGGCGTCATTGGCGCCCAGATCGGAACCGTAATCGGTTCGCGCATGCCGGCAGAACAACTACGCGTTCTGTTGGCGGCGCTGGTTCTGGTCGTCTGCGGCAAGCTGGCCCTTGATCTGCTTCTTGAACCATCCGAGCTTTATTCGCTTGGCAACAGCGGGGGGCATTAAGAATGCTGCGCTATGTCTTTGCCGCTTTGTGCCTGTTCTGCCTGCCCGCCGCAGCCGATGAAGAGCAGGTCGTCCTGGGCCTCAGCCAGGATCGTGTTGCGATCACTGCCGACTTTGACGGGTCTGAGATCCTCATTTTCGGGGCCATCAAACGGGAAACACCCATTCCCCCAGGCCCACCGGTCGCAGTTATCGTCGCGGTCGCTGGCCCGTCCGAGCCCGTCACGGTTCGCCGCAAGGAACGAAAGTTGGGGATTTGGGTAAACACCGATAGCGTGCTGGTCGACCTGGCACCAAGTTTCTACGCAGTTGCCACCAGCGAACCGTTGGATCAAATACTGACCGATACCGAAGACCTGCGTCACCGCATTTCGATTGAACGCGCGATCCGGTCTGTAGGAGCGGCGATGCACATCCGTGGTGCTCAGGATTTTGCAGATGCCGTAATCCGGATCCGTGAATCCGAACAGTTGTATTCCATCCGCGAGAACACAGTGGCCGTGGACGAACAAACCTTGTTCCGGACGTCAATCGACATGCCCGCGGACCTGACCGAAGGGGATTATTCCGCCCGGATCTTCCTGACCCGCGGAGGAGAGGTTGTATCGCAATACGAAACCACAATCGATGTTCGCAAAGTCGGGTTAGAGCGGTTTCTGTACAATATGTCCCGTCAGCAACCCGTTTGGTACGGGCTGATGTCATTGGTTATCGCAATTGCCGCGGGTTGGGGCGCGTCGACAGCGTTCCGTCTGTTGCGGGAAAACTGACACTCACCCCCTGCCGATATAGGGCATGGTCGTGGCCATGACCGTCATGAACTGCACATTTGCTTCGGGTGGCAGGGTGGCCATATGCAGAACGGACCGCGCGGCATCTTCAACCGCCATGGTTGGGTCCGGCGTCTGGCCTGCCGCCTGCGCCGCATCCACCAGATCCTGAACCATCTGCGTGCGTGCGTTGCCGATATCGATCTGACCACATGCAATTCCAAAGGATCGTCCATCCAGTGAAAGGCTGCGCGTCAGCCCCGTAATGGCATGTTTGGTCGCCGAATAATGTACAGAATTCGGACGCGGAACATGCGCTGCAATCGATCCGTTATTGATGATCCGCCCGCCCTGCGGGCTTTGATGACGCATGATCCCAAAGGCCTCACGCGCGCATAGAAACATACCGTTCAGGTTGACGTTGACGGTTTGATACCAATCGTCCAACGCGATTTCGTCGATTGTGCCCCCGCGGGCAAAAATACCAGCGTTGTTAAACAGAACATCAAGTCGCCCTGTCCGATCCATGAATACGTGGAACGCCTGTTTGACTGCGTCCGGGTCGGTCACATCGGCGGGCATTGCTATGGCCGCCGGGTATTCTTGCGCGAGGGCATTCAGCTTGTCCGCGCTGCGCGCCAGCAGCCCGACCGTCCAGCCCTGCGCCAGAAAAAGCTCGGCGGTGGCCCGACCTATGCCAGAGCTTGCACCAGTTACGATTATGGAACCCATGTCTCTTCTGTCTCCAGTGTGAGTGAAACTGCGGGGACCGCGCGCAAATCATCAATCTGCAACGGGTGGGTGGGTTTCGACAGCCGGTTACGGACCACCCAGATCAAACGCTCTTGAGCGCGTGTGATCGCAACATAAGCCAAACGCTTCCACAAAGGTTGCCCAGCCTCGGAACGGCCCATACGGGCCGCGGCGTAAATGTCAGGGGCAAACACCTGAACCGTGTCCCACTGTGATCCTTGTGCCTTATGTATCGTCACCGCAGCCCCGTGCAAAAACGTCGCCCCCATACGGGCAGCAAAAGGAATGAAGGGCTCTTCCTCATCCGGTTTTTCGATCTGGACAATCGACGCAGCGCTGACCTGTGGGTCTTCGGCCCCCATCACATGCAAGCGCGAAAACCCCGGTTTGCGACCGGGACCAAGATAAACAACCTGGGCTCCTTTGATCAGGCCGCGCGCCTCAAGATCCAACCGCTTCTTGCGGTGCTTCAACGGCAACTCGATCCCGTCGCAGATCAGCGGCTCGCCTTCCAAAAGCTCCGTATCCGGTGCACCATGAACCTGCCTGAACGCCTGTATCAAACGAATGCGCGTGGCGTTGCGCCAGACCAGAACCGGGCTGCGCGCCATCAGATCAACTTCGACCCGCTGCCCCCAAACGACCCTGTCATCCCGCCGGGCAGTGTCTTCGACCAGACGTTCAAATTCTTCAAATCCCATCGACGGATCGGCAAGAGCGTGCGCCAGATCCAGGATCGGGTTATCTGCATCCTGCCGATGCACACGCTGAAGCGTCAGCTTTCGCGGTTCGGGCAAGGCTTCAAACACCATGCTGCCGGACTGATTGACCGGAGCCAGCTGTGCGGGATCACCGAACAGTAGAAGGGTCGGGAATATCTCTTTCAGGTCCTCGAACTGACGATCATCCAGCATCGACGCCTCATCGACAAACCCGATATCCAGCGGTTCCTCACGGCGTTTCCAACCGGTAATGAAATCTGAACCGCGCAATCCGGCTGCGGCCAGCGCTCCGGGTATCGATTTGTTGTTATGATAAAACGCAGCAGCACGGTCCAAAGCTTCGTCTGTCAGACCTTCGATCTCGGGACGCTCATCATTTCCGGCCAGCCACTCGGCGATACGCTCGTATTCCGGGTCATAAACCGGCGTATAAAGGATGCGGTGAATAGTAGTTGCCGGAACACCGCGAAGGCGCAGAACACTTGCGGCCTTGTTCGTGGGGGCCAGAATGGCAAGGCTGCGCTTGTCTCTGGATTTCCGGCTTTCGTAATCGCCGGACACGACCTGAACGCCGGTCTCCGCCAGCGCTTTGTAAAGTTCGGCCAGTAGCAACGTTTTGCCGGACCCGGCCTTGCCGATGACAGCCATCACGCCAGACTTCCCTGCCCCCGGCAGTTTCAGAAGGGCATCGTCCTCCAGGTCGACACCGGCTGAGCGCAGCATCTCAGCGATGCTGTCATACGCGGCGGCCTGATCATCTGAGAAGGTCACGTTGGGCAAAGACATGGCGCGACCCTACAGGGCCGCGCCAACCATCACCAGATGCGGAATTGCGTTTTCCGGTCCTTAGGCAGACAAGGCAAATCGGTGCAGTTTGGATCGCCCGAAAGCCGCCTTGAACCACATGCGCGAAAGCTCACGCGGGATGCCTGCCCGTTCAGCCACGCGGTTGCAATCATCCGCTGAATAGGGCCACAACCCAACCGAGATCTGGTCACGCCCTTTGCCTTGGGTTCCAAGAACCTCGGGGGACGACCCGATCAGACGATAGATCCGGATCATACGGGCATCAAAAACACCGGCAATATGCGTCAGGCCAAAGCCTTCCATCATCTCGCCCCCGCTTAGCATGATGGCCCCGGCAGTGTGCGGGCTGGCTGTGCGGGACAGGCAGAACCGGGTCACCTCCCAGATCAGCGGGCTGCAAATCGGCTTGCCGCCGTTGAGATGCCCAAACACCTCATTGATCATTACCCGGCCTGTTGTCGGCAATACCCGCATCGACCCGCCATGGCTGCCATCCGGTTCTTCCCAGATGACATAAAGCGGGTTGAGGTCGTCGTACTCATCCCGCTCTTCTCCTTTTTTGTTGACATGGACATCCCACCCCAACCGGGTTTTGAACTGATCTGCGCGATCCTTGAACATCCCCTCAGCCAGAGTCGGAAATCTGTGTAACTCATCGGCATATAGATAACGCAACATGACTTTTCCCCTTGTCGTCCTGTGCAGGAACGAAGGGGGTACAGAGTCGTGGTTAATATTGCGTTTTGAGTACGCTCTGCCCTTAAACCACTATTAATCCCCGGCTGAGTGCCGTTGCGATTGCGTGGGTCGTGTTAAGGGCTCCGAGTTTCGATCGGGCGCTTTCAATGTAAACGCGTAGCGTGTGTTCGGAAATCGACAGGGAATGCGCCACCTGAGCACGGCTGTAACCCAGTGCCAAAAGGGTAATGGCGTCGATTTCACGGGGTGACAGGCCGCGCGTGGCATCCGGTTGCCTGTCCTTTTCAAACTCCAGCGCTTTGCGGTTGATGTAGTGCGCAACAAGAATCAACTCACGCCCGTAGGTCGAGATAAAGGTCTGCCAGGTTTGATCGTCGCAGCTGTGGTTAACGGTAAAAAGAGCGAACTGACCGTTTGGCCCTCGGATCGGGATCGAGTATCCCTGATTGCCGACCCCATGGTCGTGGGCATCCTGAAGGAATGATTTGGCCACCTTGCTGGACCAGTCCAGCGACTTCCAGTCAACCGGGTGAAATCTCTGGAAACACCCCAGAATTACAGGGTCGATACGATGATAGTTTTTTTCCCTGTATCGTTCGTCCCAGGCGTCTGAGTATGTCGTATACCCGTATTGGTCACCTGCGCCGTCAACCCAGTGATATGTCAGATGTGCAACCTTCAAAGTGTCTCGCAGACACTCGGCGACGATGCTGAGCTCTTCAAGCGTGCTGGTGTTTTCCAAATCCTGCAGGATTTGACCCAAATCGGTTTTCGTTCCCATCCGCGGGCGCCCGTGCCTCGTTCTTCAGGGACGCGATCTCGGCCGCGGCAATCAGCCTTGTATCATCAAGCTGTTCTGCAAGCGCGCTCAACCCATTCGCAACGGCGAAAGCGTTGAGGTCCGATAGTACGTCCAATATCCACTCATTTTGCGCCATCAGGGTCTCTCTGAAACAGTTAACGAAGCGTTAACACAACCATAACATGTATGAACTTTTTCGACCTATTCACCGGTTTCTACTCCCCAAAAATAGCGGGGGTAAAAATCGCAAGCATCTGAAAGCATGAAATAGGCCTGCAAACAGCAAACCACCCGCGAACTGACAGTGCGATTCGCGGGTGGTTTTTGTCTAAGGTCCTGAACTTTATCAGCCTGCGTCCAAAACCTCCTCAAGGGTGCGCAATCCGGTACGCGGTGCCTGAACAAGCACAGACATGTTGCCCGGCTTGTGTTCATTCCGCAGCATTTTCATATGTGCTTCCGGTAGGTCGTTCCAGGCAAACACCTCGGACATACAGGGATCCAGGCGGCGCTCGACCATCAGCTTGTTCGCCGCCGCCGCCTGTTTCAGATGGGCAAAATGCGAACCCTGCAGGCGTTTCTGGTGCATCCACATGTAACGCACGTCGAATGTGCAGTTGAACCCGGACGTCCCCGCACAAATCACAACCATGCCGCCTTTTTTCACCACGAAAGTCGAGACCGGGAAGGTGCTCTCGCCCGGATGCTCGAACACCATGTCGACGTTGTTGCCCTTGCCGGTGATGTCCCAGATTGCCTTGCCGAATTTGCGGGCCTCTTTGAACCACTCGGCGTATTCGGGCGTATTGACCGTGGGCAGTTGACCCCAGCAATTAAAGTCGCGGCGGTTCAGAACCCCCTTTGCGCCCAGACCCATGACGAAATCACGCTTGCTTTCGTCCGAGATCACCCCGATCGCGTTTGCCCCGGCTGTGTTGATCAACTGGATAGCATAAGATCCCAGACCGCCCGAGGCACCCCAGACCAGAACGTTCTGACCCGGTTTCAGGTCATGCGGTTCGTGACCAAACAGCATACGATAAGCTGTCGCGAGTGTCAGCGTGTAGCAGGCCGCTTCTTCCCAAGTCAGGTGCTTGGGGCGCGGCATCAACTGCTGAGCCTGCACGCGTGTGAACTGGCTGAATGAGCCGTCAGGTGTTTCATAGCCCCAGATCCGCTGGCTGGTCGAATACATTGGGTCGCCGCCGTTGCATTCTTCGTCGTCGCCATCGTCCTGGTTGCAGTGGATGACAACTTCGTCGCCAACCTTCCACCGCTTGACCTTGTCACCAACGGCCCAGACGATACCCGATGCATCAGAACCCGCGACATGGTACGGTGCCTTATGGCCATCAAAGGGGCTGATCGGCTGGCCCAGTGCAGCCCAGACACCGTTGTAATTAACGCCTGCAGCCATCACCAGAACAAGCACCTCATTGCTGTCCAGCGTGGGTACATCGACCACTTCCTGCTGCATCGCAGTGTTTGGCTCGCCATGGCGTTCCTTTCGGATGGCCCAGGCGTACATTTGTTTCGGGACATATCCCATCGGAGGGATCTCACCCATTTCATAGAGGTCTTTTTCGGGTGCCTCATACGACGCGATACCGGTTTCGGTGTCCAAAGCCATGCTGGCCTCCTTTTTCAATACTTTTGCCGCGACGCAGAATCGCGCGCTTTATCAGATGAAATATTGGCCATCGCGAAATATTGCAACCGTTTTTGATGCAAATTTGTAATTTTATGACCCAGCAGTTGCAGAAATTATTTTGCATCCGCAGAATCAAGGAGGCGCGCTGCCACCGGTACAGATGCTGCATAATACTCCAGCAGATCACCGCGTTGCCCAGATGCAGAAAGAATATGCCCCTGCCGCTTGAGTATCCGTCGTTCAATCAACTGGTCCAATGCGCTTGATATGGCCAATGCATTGTCTTGGGTCTGCTTACCGTCGCGTTCCATCATCGCCTGAATAGAGGACCGCAGTTCCTGTTCCGCCATCGGCCCATTGTCACGTATCAGCAAACAGGCCGCAGGGGCCGGGACCAACGGGATCGCGTTCTGGATACGCTGCATCAATGTACGCGCCAGATCGGTCATCATGTCGTCACTACCCTCGGCCCGGAACTCTTTCAGAGAAATCGGCAGCCCGTACCGGACCGATGCCAGCCCAAACCGCTTGTAGCGCCCGATCACTCGCCGCCAGATCTGTTTGAGAATCCAACGCGTGATGACTCCGATCCGCGCCCGGAAACGACGTTCTGTTCCCAACGCCGCGCGGGTCAGAATGGTGTCTTCAAGCACGCGATCATAATTCAAAGCGACGGGAACGAATACAACATCACGCCCCTGCGACGTCGTCCCATCCATTATGTACTTGAGCAATCCAAGCTTTGGGCGGGCGAGCGCTCCTGTCAGGCTTAAACCACCTTCTGGAAACATGGCTTGCGTCACACCGGCTTCGGTCGCATGGCGCACATAGGTGGACAAAACCTGCCGGTAGAGCTCGCTGCCTGACTTGCGCCGGATAAAGTAAGCACCCATTGCACGGATCAACCGGCTGAGCGGCCAAACCCGAGCCCATTCTCCTACCGCGTAGGATAAAGCAGAATGCGGGGCCGCCAGATATGTAACCAACACATAGTCCATGTTGCTTCTGTGGTTCATCACAAAAACAACGGTTGCATCAGGGTCGATGGTCCTGACCGAGTCTTCGTCTTCGTAGCTAAGCCGCACCTCGTAGAACGTGTTGCTTAGCAGCCGGGCCAAACGGATCGCAAAACTGAAATAGGCGAAGGCGGAAAAGGACGGCACGATTTCGCGGGCATAGCGGCGTGCTTGTTCGGATGCGACGGCTTCGGGTATTCCGGTTTCAAGGGCGTGATGCTGGACCGCTTTACCGACCTGTGGATCATAAATCAGCCGTTGAATCATGTCGTGCCGACGGGCCAGCTTGAACGGTTGGATCGGACGTTGCAGGCGCTGGTTCAAACGCGCCACGGCACGTTCCAACCGACGGCGGAAGAACCATCGGACTGACGGGAACAGGAAATGTGAAGCGAAAGTAACCATGGCAAAGACCACGATCAGCACAAAAAGCCAAAGCGGAAGTTCCACGGTTTGCGTCATAGCCGCACCTTGCCACCAATCGCAGCTGCTCACAATCTGAACAATTGCAGGATGCCGCAACGCAGCGAATTGACTTGTCCCGAAAATTGCGCTTTAGAACCCATAGACGTAATTTTATTGCCCACCGAAACGCGAGGCCCCTTCATGACGCAGATGCAGAAAGATCGCCCCTGGCTCATCCGGACCTATGCCGGTCATTCTACCGCCAAGGCCTCGAACGCGCTATATCGTGGCAACCTCGCCAAAGGGCAAACCGGTCTTTCGGTAGCCTTCGATCTGCCCACCCAGACCGGATATGACAGTGACCACACGTTGGCACGTGGCGAAGTTGGCAAGGTCGGGGTGCCCGTCTGCCATCTGGGCGATATGCGGGTTTTGTTCGATCAGATTCCGCTGGAACAGATGAACACGTCAATGACGATCAACGCGACCGCCCCTTGGTTGCTTGCCCTTTACATCGCCGCAGCCGAGGAACAAGGCGCTGACATTTCCAAGTTGCAGGGCACAGTCCAGAACGACCTGATCAAGGAGTATCTGAGCCGGGGCACTTATGTCTGTCCGCCAAAACCGTCGCTGAAGATGATCGCGGACGTGGCCGAGTATTGCTATTCCAATGCCCCCAAGTGGAACCCGATGAATGTGTGTTCCTATCATTTGCAAGAGGCTGGCGCGACACCGGAACAAGAACTTGCTTATGCGCTGGCAACAGCCATCGCCGTGCTGGACGAATTGCGCCCACGAGTACCTGCCGAGGATTTCCCCGCGCTTTGCGGCCGGATTTCCTTTTTTGTGAATGCTGGTATCCGCTTTGTCACTGAAATGTGCAAAATGCGCGCATTTGTCGATCTTTGGGACGAAATCCTGCAACAGCGATATGGTGTCGAGAACCCAAAGTTCCGCCGCTTCCGCTATGGTGTGCAGGTGAACTCTCTGGGGCTGACCGAGCAACAACCTGAGAACAATGTCTACCGCATCCTGATCGAGATGCTGGCCGTAACCCTGTCGAAGAATGCACGCGCCCGTGCGGTGCAGTTGCCTGCCTGGAACGAGGCGCTTGGCCTGCCACGCCCCTGGGACCAGCAATGGTCCATGCGGATGCAGCAGATTCTGGCCTATGAAACTGACCTGTTGGAATTCGATGACCTGTTCGATGGCAACCCTGCCGTTGATGGCAAGGTCGAAGAATTGAAAGCAGGCGCGCGGGCAGAGCTTGCGAATCTGGATGCGATGGGCGGTGCGGTTGCATCAATCGAGTATATGAAATCCCGCCTTGTGGATTCCAACGCTGAACGTCTGAACCGGATCGAACGCAACGAAACTGTGGTCGTCGGCGTGAACAAATGGATGGAAGGCGAGGCTTCGCCCCTTCAGACCGAAGATGGCGGCATCATGGTCGTTGATCCTGCGGTAGAACAGGAACAGATCGACCGCCTGAACGCGTGGCGGGCTGAGCGCGACGAAGCGGCTGTTACAGCGACCTTGTCCGCGTTGCGCCAGGCGGCTCAGACAGGAGCGAACGTCATGGAGCCGTCCATTGCCGCTGCCAAGGCGGGTGTGACAACCGGGGAGTGGGCCGAAGAGATGCGCAAGGTTTTCGGCACTTATCGTGGCCCGACCGGCGTTTCCGGTTCGGTCTCGAACAAGACCGAAGGGTTGGAGGACCTGCGCGCGGCGGTTGATGCCGTCAGCGACAAACTGGGACGGCGCCTGAAATTCCTGGTTGGAAAACCGGGGTTGGACGGCCATTCCAACGGCGCCGAACAAATCGCGTTCCGTGCCCGCGACTGCGGCATGGATATCAGCTATGAGGGTATCCGGCTGACCCCGGAAGAAATTGTCACCTCAGCCCGCGATGATGACGCACATGTCATCGGGTTGTCGATCCTGTCCGGTAGCCATCTGCCTTTGGTCGAAGATGTAATGGATCGGCTGCAAAAGGCTGGCCTGTCTCACATTCCCGTGGTTGTCGGCGGAATTATTCCGGATGAAGATGCCGCAAAATTGAAAGCCATGGGTGTAGCCAAGGTTTACACCCCCAAAAACTTTGAACTTAATGCGATCATGAGCGATATTGTAACGCTGGTTGACCCCAAAAACCTCGCAGCCGAGTAACTGAGGTTTTAGAACCTTAATTCCCCGTTTCTTCGCTTTGGATATTTGGGATGGAATAA
Source organism: Ruegeria sp. O4 (assembly GCF_056535125.1). Classification (NCBI taxonomy): domain Bacteria; kingdom Pseudomonadati; phylum Pseudomonadota; class Alphaproteobacteria; order Rhodobacterales; family Roseobacteraceae; genus Ruegeria; species Ruegeria sp. O4. The sequence goes on from NZ_JBQERO010000003.1 coordinate 130,522, forward strand.
ACCATTCGCTAGAATTACGGTGCGCGCTCAAGTGTACCGTAAAATATATCCTTTGGAGATGAATGATGGGGTTCAATCTTGAACAGATGTCGCGCAAAGACCTTTTGGCATTGCGCGACGATGTCGAAAAAGCCTTGGTAGGAGCGGAAAAACGCGAGCGCCGTGAGGCTTTGAAAGCCGCAGAAAAAGCTGCCGCAGAATTCGGGTATTCGCTGTCCGAACTTTCAGGCGATGCACCCCGCGCATCCAAGCAAAAGAAAACAAAAGAAAAATACCGCAATCCTGGCAATCCGGAACAAACCTGGACAGGTCGTGGCCGCAAACCGAAATGGGTGCATGACGCGTTGCAGGCGGGCGCCGATATTTCCGATCTAGAAATCTGATCAGGGCGGAGCGAAACAATGACAATTCATATCGGCGCTGAAAAAGGCGAAATTGCAGAAACTGTCCTATTACCCGGAGATCCTTATCGGGCGAAATGGGCAGCCGAGACGTTTTTGGACGATGTGAAACAGGTCAACAACGTCCGGGGAATGCTTGGGTTTACCGGAAATTGGAAGGGAAATCCTGTAACGATACAGGGTAGCGGCATGGGAATGCCCTCGCTCTCCATTTACGTAAACGAGTTAATTCGCGATTACGGTGCAAAAACCCTGATCCGAATTGGGTCGTGTGGCGGAATGCAGGACAGTGTCAAAATTCGAGACGTCATTCTGGCAATGACTTCGACGACGCTGAGTACGCCGTCACGCGGTATCATGAAAGAACTGAATTTTGCGCCCTGCGCCGATTGGAGCTTGTTGCAGGCGGCCGCGAAGGTGGCGGCTGCCAAAGGAACCCCTACCCATGTCGGTGGGATTTATTCTTCGGACGTTTTCTATGATGAGCGCCCGGACCTGAACGAACAGATGGTGCGTCACGGGATTCTCGGCGTCGAAATGGAGGCGGCCGAGCTCTATATCCTGGCAGCGCGCCACAAATGTCGTGCTCTGGCAGTTCTCACCGTTTCCGATCACCTTCTGACGGGAGAGGCTCTGCCATCCTCGGAACGTGAAAGCAGCTTTGGAGACATGGTGGAAATCGCGCTACAGGCCGCATTCCCGGGCAACTAGCAGTAAGGTGGGTGCCCGCCGATCCTAACGCCCGTGCGTGCGATCATAGCCATTGCGCGCCGGGCTTTCCCAGCCATCCAGGTCTGAGACCGTCGCGGCAAATGTTTCGACCAACAAGGGATAACACGCGGCGGTGTCCGAGGAATGCTCGGACGAGCAATCCCCACCCGGACAGGCGCTGAGATTGCCAAGCAGATCGATTTCGGCAAAGAATTCCAGATAGTCGCCGGGGCGAACGGGCGATGCTTTCATGAAATACTGACCAGTATCCCGAGTGAAACCAGTACACATGAAGACGTTCAGAACGTCGTGCACCGCGGGTTCGGCCTCATCCATCGGGATATTCAGATGATCCGCCAACGCGCGGGTCAGGTTGGAATGGCAGCAATGATGATACTGCGTGCCGGACAGCAAATTGCCCGTATATGGATCACAACGCGTGCCAATCACGTCATGAACCGACCCCCCATGGGTATCGATCCCGTACCATTCCAGTGTATCCGCTATGATCGTGGCCATCGGCCGCAGATGTGGGAAACTGGACCACATCCGCTCTCCGGTGGTCAGGTGCGTGCCATGCAGAGCCCGCGTTTTTCCGGAATAAAAGCGCTCGGACAAATCATTGCGGTTCCACAGGTTCAAATCGCCAACCTGCGGTCCTTCAACCGATGTGATACGAAAGAAATGCCCGGCAGGTACATCAAAACAGCGCGCCTCACGCGGAGGAACCAGGACTTCGCCGGTTTGGACTGCCCGTTGGCGTACAGATCTGATCCAGGGCAAATCTGGTCGCGGCAAGGCATCGTTCGGATAACAAATGACAGGGGCGACCGAACGACGGGCTTCGGCATCTTCTGGGGGGCGGGCAGTATTCTCAGAACCGGTCATGGCGTGCAGAGTGGCGGATTCTATGGCTCGCGAAAAGCCCTATTCTCAACCATCACTTGCCTTAAGACAGCGCATAGGTTGGTCCGGCGCAGCGACTGCCGCTCCACAAAAGCTACACCGCCAGATGCCATGGCGTCTGTCCTGTCGCCAACGACAATCCCGTGTCAGCGTGGAATGGCGCGACCGCCAGAAAAAATAGGCGAACACTCCGGCGGCCAACAAAAGCAGAAGAACAGGCATTCCTCTGCTTTGCCGATTGACCGAAGTTTTTCAAGGGCTGTCGTATTGGATCAGGCCGCGTTTGCGTATTCGAACAGCTCGGGCTCTTTGTCGGCTTTAACCGGTTCCGGCGTGTAGTAGGCCCATGCCTGCTCCAGCAGTTTCAGCGCTTCTTTAGTGTCGATTTTTTGTTTGGATGTGTTTGCATTCATTGGAGTGATCCTGACTTAAACTCATCACTCCTCCCTGAGCGAAAAATAAGGCAATGCAGCCGGGGCTACATCGCCTTATTTTGCAAGATCGACATGCGTTTGCCGCAATTCGGTGCAGGTGATTATACCGCGCGTTCGACCATCATCTTTTTAATCTCGGCAATCGCCTTGGCCGGGTTCAGACCTTTGGGACAGGTCTTGGCGCAATTCATGATGGTGTGGCAGCGATAAAGCTTGAACGGATCTTCCAACTCGTCCAGGCGCTCACCCGTGGCCTCATCCCGGCTGTCGATGATCCAGCGGTATGCGTGCAACAGAGCAGCGGGGCCAAGATACCGATCGCCATTCCACCAATAGCTCGGGCACGAGGTCGAGCAGCTGGCGCACATCACACACTCATAGAGACCATCCAGCTTTTTCCGGTCTTCGATCGACTGTTTCCACTCCTTTGCAGGGCGGTTGGTCTTGGTTTCCAGCCACGGCATGATCGACGCATGCTGGGCATAAAAATGGGTCAGATCAGGGATCAGATCTTTGACCACAGGCATATGCGGCAGCGGATAGATTTTCACGTCGCCCTTGATCTCATCCATGCCATAGATACAGGCCAGTGTGTTGATCCCGTCGATATTCATCGCGCACGAGCCGCAGATGCCTTCACGGCATGATCGGCGAAATGTCAGGGTCGGGTCGATTTCGTTCTTGATCTTGATCAGCGCGTCCAAAACCATCGGCCCGCACGTGTCCATATCGACAAAGTAGGTATCGACACGGGGGTTCTGACCATCATCCGGGTTCCAGCGATAGATCTGGAACTTGCGCACATTGGTCGCGCCATCCGGCTTGGGCCAGGTCTTGCCGGTCGTAATCCGGGAATTTTTGGGCAGGGTCAGTTGAACCATGTCAATTCTCCATTCAGCACAAGGCCGCCTTTCAGCCTGTCCGGGCGCGCTGGGACGCCCCTCGGTTATAATGCCCCCAATGGGCGATGTTCACGTCAAAATCCGGCGCGAGCCAGTCCGCAACGCACTGCGGATCATCACAGTCGATATCAAAGCGCAGGAATCGCGAGTTGCCGTCGAAATAGGTCTCTACCTCGGCATGGTGCACATCATACATATGCGCCCAGCCGTGTTTCACTTCATCCGCACTCTGCCCATTGGCTTTGCAGCACCGATCCAGATACCCGCCACCGGAATGGTTGGCGCGCGAAGCTATCCAGTCATCCCTGTCCCTCGTGTTCAGCAAGAAATAGGCATTCGGGTAAGCTGCATGCAATTCACGGAAGAAACGCGCCCCGTCCAACATGAAGCGCGAACTGACAAAAGCGATGTCAGTGAAGGCCCGCACCGCTCCAAACCCGTCCAGTGGTCGTCGCCCCATGGCAATGTTGGTCAGCATGCGGTGCGCAAGATTTCGACCCTGGTCATCTTCCCAATGAACCGACGGTATCCCGCTTTTCTGAAACAGCCTGTGAAACGAGGTCGTCGCACAGCGGTTCAGCCCGATCAGGATGATCTTGGGATCGCCTGAACCGGATTGCAGGACCTCGACCGTCATGACAAGCACCGGACACGGACCGACCGCTGGCCAATGGCCGTTGCGGTCTTCGTGGGTGTTTGGCGCTTGCTCACCATTGCCTGCTGTCCGAGCCTTTTAGAACGTACGTGCCTTGGGCGCGATTTTCTTCAGGCTGATGCCACCTTCGTCTTCGGTCGTCAGCGGATCGACGATCACGGGACGATAGCTAAGCTCGACCTGGTTGCCTTCGACCCGACTAACCGTATGAACACGCCAATTTTCATCATCACGCGCAGAGAAATCTTCGTGCGCGTGGGCACCACGGGATTCCTTGCGCGCTTCTGCGCCGACGATCGTGGCCAGCGCGTTGGGCATCAGGTTGGTCAATTCCAGCGTTTCCATCAGGTCACTGTTCCAAACCAGCGACCGGTCGGTGACTTTCAGATCGTCCATCTTGGCAGCGATTGCCGTCATCTTCTCGACGCCTTCGGCCATGGTCTTGGCGGTACGGAATACGGCAGCATCCGCTTGCATGGTTTTCTGCATCTCAAGCCGCAACTCGGCGGTCGGGATGGAACCGCTGGCATTGCGCACCGCGTCGAACCGGTCAAAGGCCTTGTCGACCGATGCCTGGTTCAGAACCGGGTTCGCAGCTTCCGCATCCACGACTTTGCCTGCCCGGATCGCCGCCGCGCGGCCAAAGACCACAAGGTCAATCAGCGAGTTCGAGCCCAAGCGGTTCGCGCCGTGGACCGAGGCGCAACCGGCTTCGCCCACTGCCATCAGGCCCGGTACCACAGCTGTCGGGTTCTCGGCCGTTGGGTTCAGAACTTCACCCCAATAGTTTGTGGGGATGCCGCCCATGTTGTAGTGCACGGTTGGCAGAACCGGGATCGGTTCTTTGGTGACATCCACGCCGGCAAAGATCTTGGCGCTTTCCGAAATGCCGGGAAGACGTTCTGCCAAAGCCTCGGCTGGCAGGTGACTGAGGTTCAGGTGAATATGATCCCCTTCCGCTCCGACACCACGACCTTCGCGGATTTCCAAGGTCATCGAACGCGAGACGTAATCGCGCGGTGCAAGGTCCTTGTACTGGGGCGCATAACGCTCCATGAACCGTTCACCTTCCGAGTTGGTCAGGTAACCACCCTCGCCACGCGCTCCTTCAGTGATCAGACAGCCCGAACCGTAGATGCCGGTGGGGTGGAACTGAACGAATTCCATATCCTGCAAGGCCAGGCCGGCACGGGCCACCATGCCGCCACCGTCACCGGTGCAGGTATGGGCCGAGGTCGCGCTGAAATAGGCGCGGCCATACCCGCCGGTCGCCAGCACAACCATCTTGGCATTGAAGACATGCATCGTGCCATCGTCCAGCTTCCAGCAGACAACACCCTGACACTGACCGTCGTCGGACATGATCAGATCGATAGCGAAGTACTCGATATAAAACTCAGCATTGTTCTTCAGCGACTGGCCATAGAGCGTATGAAGGATCGCGTGGCCGGTCCTGTCCGCAGCGGCACAGGTGCGCTGTACTGCCGGGCCTTCGCCGAATTCAGTGGTGTGACCACCAAACGGGCGTTGATAGATCTTACCTTCTTCGGTTCGGCTGAACGGAACGCCATAGTGCTCCAGTTCGTAAACTGCCTTGGGCGCTTCCCGCGCGAGGTATTCCATCGCATCGGTGTCGCCCAGCCAATCCGAGCCTTTCACAGTGTCGTACATATGCCACTGCCAATGGTCGGGGCCCATGTTTGACAACGACGCGGCGATACCGCCCTGAGCCGCCACGGTGTGCGAACGGGTTGGGAAAACCTTGGTTACGCAAGCCGTGCGCAGACCCTGTTCCGCCATACCCAGCGTCGCCCGCAGACCGGCCCCACCGGCGCCGACAACGACCACGTCATATTCATGCGTTTCGTATTCGTATGCAGCCATTTCTTTCAGCTCCGGGAATTAAAGGGCAATGCGCGCGATAGCGAAGATACCAGCCGCTGCTGCGCCGTAGGACAGGCAGGTCAACAGAATGATCAGGACCTTTTCAAGCGTGCCGTGAACATAATCTTCCAGCATCACCTGCGCACCGTCCGCGAAGTGTTTGAAGCCAACCGCCAGCGTCAGTGCTGCCACGATGGCAGGAAAAGGTCGCGAGTAGTAGTCAAGAACGACCTCGAATGGCTGGCCCAGGATCGGACCAAATGTAAATACAAACAACGGCACAAGGATCAGCAAAGCAACCGAGCTGACTTTCATCGCCCAGAAATGGGCAGTGCCGGATTTCGCCGAGCCAAGTCCAGCGGCGCGTTTGCGGTCGGTCAGATAACGCATGTCAGGCCTCCAATCACGCGACGAGGACAAGGGTCAGAAGGGTCAAGACGACCGATCCGATGACAACGGCCCAACCCAGCTTGGTCGCCGTCGGGAGGTCCAGACCAACCGCGTTGTCCCAGATCAGGTGCCGCACACCGGCCAACGTGTGATACCAAAGCCCCCAAACGGATAGCGCCATCACAAGGTCTCCAAGCATCGAGGTTATTACCCCATTCGCTACCGCAAACGCCTCGGGCGAAGTTGCTGCGGCCAGAAACCACCAGACGATCAACAGAGCTGCGAGCAGAAGGGCGTTGCCGGTGATGCGCGTCAGGATGGACGTGATCGACGTCAACTGCGGGCGATAAATCGACAGATGCGGCGAAAGTGGGCGATTGCCCCGATTTACATCGGCCATGGCGGCTCCTTTTCGGTTGGCTACCGAACGTTTTACTGGTTTTTGCGACACTGTCACGTGCTGCGAGTGCAAAAACCATCAAATTGCGCTCAATTACACGGATAATTCGAATATGTGATCACACAAAATAATCTCGTGATCACATATCACATTCCGCGCTGTCAATGTTAGCGTTTTCAAGGCCAAAGAGATGTGATCACGAATCTCTCAAGCCGTCATTTCAGGTCTGCTGTTTGCTGCGTCACTTCGCGCAGCAGTTTTCGGCGAATTCGTTCCGGGTAATCCGCGAACCCGGTGGCGGAAACGACAAAAGCACCTTCGCCCACGATGACATTCTCAAAGAAATACGCCGTCAGATCCGGTTCGCTTTCCTCAATAGCCAGCGCGTTGACAACGATCCCCTCGGCGCGCAGGGCCGCATGTACCCGCGTCGGCTCAATCCCTTCATTGGACACACCGTCCCCTGACAGGTCTATCAGGTGCCGTCGGCAGTCTGAAACCGAATCGAATGAACTCAGGGTCATTTGAAGCGCCTCGCCGATTGCCGTCGAAAAATTCCGCCAGATGCGCGGATTGGCGGCGACCTGGTCTGAAAACTGATCCAGCGTGGCAAAGCTATCGATACGGGTCCAAGGAATAGTGATCCGCTGGCGCGATGAGCCGGTCCACTGCACCAGCATCAGCCGCGCCTGCCCCCGCACCAGCGCCTCGGACACGATCGGGTCGCGCAAACCTGCGGCCAACCCATCCATCTGAATGCGATATTCGCTGCTATCGACTGAACCAGAAACATCCACGGCTAAAGCCAAGGCCAGATCGCAGGCCTGAGCCGCCGGTGCCAGAGTGACGCTGGCCAATATTGCGCGTAGCAGGTTCATTGTGCAAACCTATCACGCCTTGCAAGCCGTGGCGTCACATATCCGTCAGATCACCTATTTGGGCATCAAAGCCCAATAATCGAGATCCAGCAGAACGTCTGGCAGGTAACGCCCTTCTTCGTTTTTCAGCTTGAACGGATCACCGCCCTTGGTCGCGACCAGACGCAATCGCACAGCGCCTATGCCGGCAACCCCGGTTTCCGCTTTGTCCAGAACTTCGGACCACGCCTTGATCGTATCACCCGCAAAACACGGGTTAGCATGGGCACCACCATTCAAGCCGACAATCATCTGCGCATTTGCAAGGCCATTGAAGGACAATGTCCGCGCCATCGAGATTACATGCCCACCATAAATGAGCCTGCCTTCCGGACGGAACGTCAGATCGTAATGCACCTTGGCGGTGTTTTGCCAAAGACGTGTGGCCAGCATATGTTCGGCCTCTTCGACGGTGACACCATCCACATGATCGATGGTTTCACCGATCTCATAATCGCCCCAGCGATGCGCCTCGCCCGCGAGGGCAAAATCGTAGTTTGCAAAATCGAGCCCTTCCGGCACGGTCAGGTCCTGCGGATCAAGTACAGCCTTCAAATCAGGAACAACCGTCTCGGGCGCGGGTGCATCCATGTTTGCCTTACGCACCATGACCCAACGCACATATTCAAGAACCACCTCGTCCAATTGGTTCAACCCGCGGGTACGAACCCAGACAACACCGGTTTTTCCGTTGGAATTCTGCTTCAGGCCGATAACCTCTGATACGGATCGCAGCGTATCGCCAGCATAAACGGGCTTCAACCAACGGCCTTCGGCATAGCCAAGATTGGCAACCGCGTTCAAGGAAATGTCAGGCACGGTTTTGCCGAACACAATGTGGAACGCGGCCAGATCATCAATCGGGCTTTCCGGCAACCCACAGACCCGGGCAAATTCGTCCGAAGAGTAAAGCGCGTGACGTGCGGGATAAAGCGCGTGATACAAGCCGCGCTCTCCCTCGGTCACGGTGCGAGGTACTGCATGCTGCAATACCTGCCCTACAGAATAGTCCTCGAAAAATCGGCCCGGATTTGTTTTCGCCATTACTGCTGTCCCAGTTTCATGTCGGGGGAATAGTCGGCCTCGGCCTCTTTGGTCACGGCCTGCGCACAACGCATTACGTTGCCGTTGGCATCAAAGGCGTAAGCCGGGTCGCCATACAGCTCCCATCCTTTTGACAGGGCGTCGGACACCTTGTGACAGAAGGCCGAAGTGTCTTCTTCGGTCAGCAAGCGATAAAGTTTCGACATCAAATCAAATCCTTATGAGCCGAACGGAGATGGGCCAACCAGCCCGTGGATGTATCCGATAATTCCCATCAGAACGATCGAAGCCACAAAGAACATCGCATCCTTGCCGTAAGTGCCAGGCTCTGCCGGGGTCCACTCGGGTTCAGACTTGTTGATTACAATGACTTCGACCACCGCCCAGACCAGAAGGCCACCAAACAGGATGATCGAGGCCAGATCGCCGTTCACCAACAGGTGCGCAAAAGCCCACAGTTTGAACCCGCCCAGCATCGGGTGGCGCAGCTTGTTCAGCAGCCGGCCTTTTGTGCCCGCAGGGCTCATCATATAAATCGCGATCAAAACCAACAGGTTGTTGACGTGAACCAGAAAGGTTGGCGGCGCCCAAACATGGATGAAGTCGGTCATGCGATACCCGAAGATCATCAGAAGGATCGACGCGACCAAAGCCAGGGCAACAGCGCCTTTACCCGCGTCACCCATTGCGGCGCGGCGTTCAGGTGCCACACGTTTGAACAGATGCGCCCCCCACCACAGCGCCACACCCAAGATCAGAAGAACAAAGCCCATGCTGGCCTACCCCGCTTGCAAAGCTAATATCGCCTCTGCTTTTGCCAGAATTTCGCGGGCAGTTACAACGTGCAGATTTTCGACAATCTTGCCATCGACAACGGCGACCCCTTGGCCAAGCGCCTCGGCCTCTTCAAAGGCCGAGATCTGGCGGCGAGCTAGGTCGATCTCGTGATCCGATGGCGCGAAGGCAGTATTTGCCACTTCGACCTGGGCCGGGTGGATCAGCGTTTTGCCATCAAAGCCCATATCACGGCCCTGGGCACATTCGAAAGCCAGACCTTCGACATCCTTGAAGGCGTTGTAAACACCGTCGATGATAATCAGCCCTTCGGCCTTGGCGGCCAGCAAGCACAGCCCTAACGAGGACATCATAGGCAGGCGATCTGGGCGGAAGCGGGTTTGCAACTCTTTCGCCAGATCATTTGTTCCCATCACGAATCCGGCCATCAGCGGATGCGCGGCGATTTCTGCCGCGTTCAGCATTCCACGCGGCGTTTCCATCATGGCCCAGATCGGCAGATCTCCGGTGATCGCAGCCAGCGCATCCACGTCAGCCGCCGAATTCACCTTAGGCAACAGGACTACGTCGGCATCCATTTCGCGCACAGCCTCGGCATCCGCACGGCCCCATTCGGTGTCCAACCCGTTGATCCGGACAATCTTGACGCGTGGCCCGTACCCTCCGGCAGCCAAAGCCGCCTTGAGCGTTTCGCGCGCATTGTCCTTTTCGTCGGCCGCGACCGCATCTTCCAGATCGAAGATGATTGCATCTACCGGCAGAGTGCGGGCCTTTTCCAAAGCCCTATCCCGGGACCCAGGAATATAGAGAACCGAACGATAGGGGCGCTGACGAGGATCCATGGACCACTCCCATTGAAATAAAGTTGCGCGGAATGGGGCATTTTTTACCGGAAAGTTCAAGCCCAAAATTGCCGCGCCGCAGCAAACACGGCGCAACGTGCTTTGCCTTAACTGAATTTCGGCGCCTACGCCGCACCCTGACCAGCAGAGGGAACCGAAAGGATTCGGGATGCGAAAGACAATGTTCGAGATGACGATGGGACTTGGGATCATAGTTCTGGCGGCACAACAGGTACAGGCCCAGGGGCAAAACTGCGCACCGCGAGAGGATGTGCTGAAAAGGTTGACCGACACTTATGGCGAAACGCGCAGGGGCTTTGGTCTGGCCCAGCAAGGCGCAGTCATGGAACTTTTCGCCTCAGCTCAAGGCGGCAGCTGGACCATCACGGTGACCTTGCCCAACGGGGTCACCTGCCTTGTCGCTTCGGGGCAAGCTTTTGAGGCTGTAGCCGAAGCGCTGCCCCCGAACGCCTGATCAGGTAAGTGCGTCCCAGATCAGCTTACTGCCTGTGAGGGTCAGCAGCATATAGGCAATTCCAAAGAACAGGCGTTCGGACAACATGAAATGTGCGCGGACGCCCAGCCACGCACCGAGAACAGCAAACGGTGTTAACAGCATATCGGCCCATGCCGTCTGCCACGTGAACATGCCCAGATAAGCGTAGGGTACAAACTTCGCGATATTAATCACCCAGAAAACCAATACCGTACTGGCTTGAAACTCGGTCTTTGTCAGCCGTTGGGACAACAGGTAAACGGCAGCTGGAGGGCCTCCGGCATGGCTGACGAAGCTGGTGAAGCCCGCGACCAGCCCTGCAAACAGGCCAGCGGAGGGTGGCAACCGTCTGGCAAATCCGCGCACCCAGCCTTTTGACTGTGCGATGTGCCAGATCACGAACCCGACCGAGATGCCGCCGATCAGCAGGCGCAGCAGGTCATCATCCGTTGAACGGTAAAGCCATGCCCCCATTGCCACACCGGGTACAGCACCCAGGATCAGCAGGCGCGCATCCCTCCAGCTCCACCGCTTCCAATAAGGGCCCAAAGTGGCCACATCGATCACCATCAGAATCGGCAGCATCAGGGCCAGGGCCTGCCCGGGCGTTAAGATCAAGGCCAGAATCGATGATGACGCAAAAGCCACGCCCGAGCCGAAACCGCCCTTTGAGATACCCGCAAATATCACCGCCGGGATCGCCACTGCAAAAAACATCAGGTTCAATTCAAACATGCACCGGTCCCGGTTTTGGCTTGTCTCAAAGGCCCTTTAGCGCAACCACATGGGGTCTCGCAAACGGTATGCGGTTGTATGCCACGTCGCAGAACTCTTGCCTAATGCCGTTTTAGCGACTAGCACAGCCGCGATTTCAAAACCGACCGGAGATATTCCAAATGGCCAGACCCAAGATTGCGCTGATCGGCGCGGGGAACATCGGCGGCACGCTTGCGCATCTTGCAGCTGTCAAAGAACTGGGTGACGTTGTCCTGTTTGACATTGCTGACGGATTGCCACAGGGCAAGGCGCTCGACATCGCCGAATCCGGCCCGTCCGAAGGCTTTGACGCTTCGATGAAAGGTACCAGCGACTATGCCGATATCGCTGGCGCGGATGTCTGCATCGTGACCGCAGGCGTAGCCCGCAAACCGGGCATGAGCCGCGATGACCTGCTGGGCATCAACCTGAAAGTCATGAAGTCGGTCGGCGAAGGTATCGCAGCGCATGCGCCCGATGCGTTCGTGATCTGCATCACCAACCCTCTGGACGCCATGGTCTGGGCGCTGCGCGAATTCTCGGGCCTGCCGCACAACAAAGTCTGCGGCATGGCTGGCGTGCTGGATTCAGCACGTTTCGCGCATTTCCTGTCGGAAGAGTTCAACGTCTCGATGCGCGATGTAACCGCGTTCGTATTGGGCGGACATGGCGACACCATGGTGCCGTCGGTTCGTTATTCGACCGTTGCCGGTATCCCGCTGCCTGATCTGGTTGAAATGGGCTGGACCTCGCAAGAAAAGCTGGATGCCATCGTACAGCGCACCCGTGATGGTGGCGCGGAAATCGTAGGCCTGCTGAAAACCGGGTCGGCTTATTACGCGCCCGCCACTTCGGCGATCGAAATGGCCGAAGCCTATCTGAAAGACCAGAAGCGTGTTCTGCCTTGTGCGGCGTACTGCAGCGGTGAATTAGGCGTTAACGGCCTTTATGTCGGGGTGCCGACGGTCATCGGCGCTGGTGGCGTCGAGCGCATCGTAAACATCAAGTTGAACGAAGACGAGCAAGCCGGTTTCGACAATTCGGTCAACGCCGTGAAAGGCCTGATCGAGGCATGCAAAGGCATCGACAGTTCACTGGCGTAAAACTGCCAGACAATCTGAATTTGAGACCGGCCCAATTATGGGCCGGTTTTCATTTGCCACCGCGGAATCCGGCCGCATATGTTGGCGCAAACGTCGCAAATCCCTTTTTTCGAATGTGATTTCAAAAAACTGTGCAGGATTATCGAATCAATTGATGACACTCGAGCTTTTGTGATCACACCCTAAAAACCCGTGATCACAAATGCTGAAAATCTTCGGCAATTTCCCGTCACAGGTCAAAAAACCCTTTAAATTTACCCGCTAGACACGCCTATAACGGTTAAACGCAGTCAGACGGGACAATTTCGATGAACATTCACGAATATCAGGCCAAGGCTCTTCTTCGCAGCTACGGCGCTCCGGTCTCCGATGGTCGCGCCGTGCTGCGCGCCGAGGAAGCCAAAACCGCAGCCGGTGAGCTGGATGGGCCGCTTTGGGTCGTCAAGGCGCAGATACACGCGGGTGGCCGTGGCAAAGGATCCTTCAAAGAAGCCGACGCTGGTGAAAAAGGCGGTGTCCGTCTGACGAAATCGGTCGAGGAAGCGGCCGAAGAAGCCAAGAAGATGCTGGGTCGCACTCTGGTCACCCATCAGACGGGTCCGGCAGGCAAGCAGGTCAACCGCATCTATATCGAAGCCGGTTCCGGCATCGAGCGTGAGTTGTACCTGGCCCTGCTGGTAGATCGTCAGACCAGCCGTATCTCGTTTGTCTGCTCGACCGAAGGCGGTATGGACATCGAAGAAGTCGCCGCCGCGACGCCCGAGAAAATCCTGTCCTTCTCGGTTGACCCCGCCACCGGCTACCAACCCTACCACGGTCGCCGCATCGCATTTTCGCTGGGGCTCGAGGGCGCGCAGGTCAAGCAATGTGTCAGGCTTATGGGCATCCTCTACAAAGCCTTCGTCGAGAAGGATATGGAGATGCTCGAGATCAACCCGCTGATCGTATCCGACAGCGGCGACCTGAAAGTGCTGGATGCCAAAGTTGGCTTTGATGGCAACGCAGTCTACCGCCACCCAGATATCGCTGAACTGCGCGACACGACCGAGGAAGACCCCAAGGAACTGGAAGCCAGCAAATACGACCTGAACTACATCGCACTGGATGGTGAGATTGGCTGTATGGTGAACGGTGCCGGTCTGGCGATGGCCACGATGGACATCATCAAGCTTTATGGCGCCGAGCCTGCCAACTTCCTCGACGTGGGCGGCGGTGCGACCAAAGAGAAGGTGACCGAAGCGTTTAAGATCATCACGTCGGACCCGCAGGTCAAAGGCATTCTGGTCAACATATTCGGCGGCATCATGCGCTGTGACGTCATCGCCGAGGGCGTGGTGGCTGCGGTGAAAGAGGTCGGCCTGCAAGTTCCGCTGGTCGTGCGTCTGGAAGGCACCAATGTTGAGAAAGGCAAAGAGATCATCAACAATTCTGGTCTGGATGTGATCGCGGCAGACAACCTGAAAGACGGTGCCGAAAAGATCGTCAAGGCGGTTAAGGGTTGAGCAGAGTGGGAGGAAGATTTGCAGAAATGCAAACCTTCCTCTGTCCTCGGGATGAGTATCACTTTCAAAGGCCAATTGAATGAATTTCCAGAAGATCTCCTTGGCAACCGCAATTCTTTTAGCTGGTTGCACGAACGCGCCGGTAACACGAAGCAGTGCAATTGAAGAAGCGAGTGTGCTGTTTGAAACGGTCTGCATGGCCAGCTTGGGTAATCCTTCTCAAGCAACTCAAACGCTGGAGAACTCAGGCCTTGAACGTATTTCTAACACGTCCGAGGGAGGAACTCGGTTCTTCAGTGAGCCGAATTGGATCTATGCAGTCACCGGAACCAGAACTTCTGATTTTGGAACCAGGGGCAGGGTCGAGTATGACTACTGCTATATCGCGTCGAAAAACCTAACTTCCACTGACGTAGAAGAAATACAAAAGCGGATGGCTGCAAAGCACATCGATGGTTCATCTACTTATCAGACGACCAGAAGCTCTTCGAGAACTACGCTGAGAGCCGACAAACCCATTGCAGGGCGAAATGTCTACATCGTCTCCGGGCAACCTCCGAAACAACCCGCTGGACAGCAATACTCGTCCATCGAACTTCAACAGATAAGATAGCAAGCGAAGGAGCCACTAAAATGGCAGTCCTCATCGACGAAAATACCAAAGTGATCTGTCAGGGCTCTACCGGCTCGCGGACCAAATCGCTGTTGGTACAGACTGCCTGATCTGACTGGAAATGTAACCCCATGACCATCCCCATCTTCCTCATAGGCCTAGAACGCGCCACAGGGCGGGCGCGCTTGATGGAGCAGGAGCTGCAAAAGGCAGGCCTGTCGGCGACGCGCGTCAATGCTGTTGATTGCGATGCCGCCACCCGTGAGGATTTCCTGCGCGAATGCCGGGCCGAGGGGCCGTGGGGCTATTTCCATACCAAGGACATGGCCTGCACCCTAAGCCATGCCAAAGCGTGGGAGGCCGTTGTCGCCTCTGGCGCGGAACAGGCATTGATCCTTGAGGATGATGTTTTCCTGTCGCCTGAACTGGCGGATTGGTTGAACGATGCATCCTGGTGGCCAGAGGATGCCGATATCGTGCGGTTCGAACGCTGGCGCAGTACAAAGCTATACCTCGCACTTGAGCGCAAAAGCTCATCCCATCTGGGTCGGGAACTGCGCCTGATGCACTCACGCCACCCCGGCGGTGCAGCATATGCGTTGACCCGGCACGCGGCGGAACATTTCCTGGCGCAAAAGCCCTATGACATCACGCTGGATGGCCTGTTGTTCAACCCGTCAGCCTCGCCTGCGGCGCGTCGGGTCAATGTCTATCAGGTGGTTCCTGCGATGGTCGAGCAAGGCAACGAAGCGCCGGGCGAAATCCAGATGGGTGCCCACCGCGCACGCCCTACGGGCTGGCCGCTGGTCCGCCAAAAAATCAGGCGCGGTATCGCCGAAATCAGCAGCGGCCTGCGCACGATGGCCGATCTGGCCCTTGGTCGCGCCACGCTTCAGAAAATCACCTATGCGCCGCAGGTTCTTCCAGCGGCTGAACCCTATCAATCCCACACCGCCTAGAGAAAGGGACAAAATGGCAGTCCTCATCGATGAAAACACCAAAGTGATCTGTCAGGGCTTTACCGGCTCGCAAGGTACATTCCACAGCGAACAGGCTATTGCCTATGGCACCAAGATGGTCGGCGGCGTGACCCCCGGCAAAGGCGGGATGGAGCATCTGGGCCTTCCCGTGTTCAACTCGGTCCACGAGGCCAAGCACGTGACCGAAGCCAACGCATCGGTGATCTACGTACCGCCCCCATTCGCGGCGGATTCGATCCTCGAAGCGATTGATGCCGAGATGGAAGTGATTGTCTGCATCACCGAAGGTATCCCGGTTCTGGACATGATGAAGGTGAAACGCGCGCTGGAAGGCAGCAAGTCGCGCCTGATTGGCCCGAACTGCCCCGGTGTCATCACGCCTGACGCCTGCAAGATCGGTATCATGCCCGGCCATATTCACAAACGCGGCAGCGTGGGTGTCGTTTCCCGCTCGGGTACGCTTACTTATGAAGCCGTGAAACAGACAACGGACGTAGGACTGGGCCAGTCCACCTGTGTGGGCATTGGCGGCGACCCGATCAAAGGGACTGAGCATATCGACGTGCTGGAATGGTTCCTGGCAGATGACGAGACCACGTCGATCATCATGATTGGCGAGATCGGCGGCTCGGCCGAGGAAGAGGCCGCACAGTTCCTGGCCGATGAGGCCAAGAAAGGCCGCAAAAAGCCGGTTGCAGGATTCATCGCAGGCCGCACAGCCCCTCCGGGCCGCCGCATGGGCCACGCAGGTGCCATCGTCGCCGGTGGCAAAGGCGGTGCCGAGGACAAGATCGAAGCCATGCGCTCGGCCGGTATCGTCGTGGCCGAAAGCCCGGCGCAGCTGGGTGAGGCTGTACTGGAAGCGATTGGGTAAGCGCGATGGCGCACCATAGCATAGGCTTTGCGGAGCGGGGGAAGAAGTTCCCTCGTTTTCGGCATGTTTTGGCCTTTCTTCTTGGTGGCCTGTACTCCGCCTCAATAGCTAGTGCGACCGCGTCGCCTGACTTCTCCAAGCCAACAAAGGACGTAATCGAACTTTGCACTTGGTCGACCGAGAATAGCGCAACTGTTGCGAAAGAGTTTTATGCAAGAGGGTGGATGCCTTTCCGAGCACCCTTCACTGACAAAATGCTGAATATTGTCGCGGACGGATATTTACTGCCTGCATTTACCTACAAGGATCACAACCCGCTAGAGTTGGATCTAGAAACTGGAGTGTCTATCGGAATTCTCGATCACGTAAACGCAATTTCTGAAGGGGCAGAATTAGGCTACTATGAAGTGTTGTGGACGGACCAAGACTCTATCGCATTTTTGTTGCTGTCTGACCGCAAAGGCGGCACTGCTTCCGGCGAAAGTTTGGGTTGTAACTATTCCAGTACTTCGACCGATGACACTAAAAAAATAAGAGATGCAATCTGGGCATTTAACATCAAGGACCTAGGCGAAACTCGCGAACGTGGGTATGATCCGTCTAGGTACCTTTCGGCGACAACTTGGGGATACCCATCTGGCCAAACCAACGTAAACGCGCAGGATTTGGACCGGGAGCCTGTCGAACTGACAAATCGCCCACTTCGAGAACCCGATCTGGGTGCCGGCCCCGCAAAAATTAGATTTTGGAGATTTGACGAAGTGGAGTTCAACGAGGCCTTCGGCAGAACGCCTCATACCGCCTTAACTCTGGACATAAGGCGTCGCACAATAAGGCAAAAGCCATGACCTTCTCTGACGCCATCCGCACCTGTTTCTCCAAGTTCTTCACCTTCTCAGGGCGTGCCTCTCGGCCCGAATACTGGTTCTTTTTCCTGTTCATCGTGATCTGGAGCATCCTTGCCGGGATCATCGATGCGCAGTTCTTCACTCAAGTTGCAGTGACCGAAACCGAAACATCCAAATCCGTGTCGGCCACGTCCTCGCAACCGGTGCAGGGCATCGTCAGCCTGATCGTCTTCTTTCCCCATCTGGCAGTTGCTTTCCGGCGGATGCACGATACCGGTCGCAGCGGGCTGTATGCTCTGCTGCCGATCCTGTTGATCCTTGGCGCCGGAGCCGTGCTCGTTTTCGGTATCGGCCTGGCCTCTCATTTCCAGCATGGCGGCAGGCTGGATATCCTGTTCACCCGCGCCACGTTGCTCATCGTTCTTCCGACACTACTGGTACTGGTGGTGTCGCCCCTCCTGGTTCTATGGTGGCTGACACGCCCCAGCCAGCCAGGCACCAATCAATACGGTCCCAACCCAACAGAGGTAGCCCTATGACCGAACATTCGCCCAATTCCGCCTTTCATGCCTCAAGCTTCATGCAGGGGCATAATGCCGAATATCTGGAGCAGCTTTATGCGCAATACACAAAGAACCCCGGTGCGGTGGATGCCGCATGGGGCGCGTTCTTTGATGCCATGGGCGATGCCGCACCCGATGTTCAACGCGAAGCCGACGGTCCGTCCTGGGCGCGCACCGACTGGCCGCCGATGCCAGCAGACGACCTGACTGGTGCGCTGACTGGTGAATGGGCCGAGATTGACGCCAAAGCGGCGGGCAAAAAGATCAAGGACAAGGCGGCTGAAAAAGGGGCTGAGGTCAGCGACGACCAGATCAAACGCGCCGTGCTGGACAGTTTGCGGGCACTGATGCTGATCCGGGCCTATCGCATCCGGGGCCATCTGGCCGCGGATCTGGACCCGCTGGGCATGCGTGCTGCCAGCACACATCCTGAGCTGGACCCCAAGACTTACGGTTTCACCGATGCCGACATGGATCGCCCGATCTTTATCGACAACGTGCTGGGATTGCAGGTCGCTTCGATGCGGCAGATCGTTGAAATCGTGAAACGTACATATTGCGGCACCTTCGCACTGCAATACATGCATATCTCGAACCCGGAAGAGGCCGCCTGGCTGAAAGAGCGGATCGAGGGCTATGGCAAGGAAATCCAGTTCACCAAGGAAGGCCGCAAGGCGATCCTGAACAAGATGGTCGAGGCCGAGGGTTTCGAGAAGTTCCTGCACGTCAAGTACATGGGCACCAAGCGGTTCGGTCTGGACGGTGGCGAGGCGCTTATCCCGGCGATGGAACAGATCATCAAGCGCGGTGGAGCGCTTGGCCTTAGTGACATCGTCATCGGGATGCCGCACCGGGGTCGCCTGAACATTCTGGCCAACGTGATGGGCAAGCCTTATCGCGCGATTTTCAACGAATTCCAGGGCGGTAGCTTCAAGCCCGAAGACGTGGATGGCTCTGGCGACGTGAAATATCACCTCGGCGCCTCCAGCGATCGCGAATTCGATGGCAACAGTGTGCACCTGTCACTGACCGCCAACCCCTCTCACCTTGAGGCGGTAAACCCGGTGGTTCTGGGTAAGGTCCGCGCCAAGCAGGACCAACTGGGCGATACAGATCGCACAAGGGTCATGGCCATTTTGCTGCACGGTGACGCGGCCTTTGCCGGTCAGGGTGTGGTGGCCGAAGGCTTTGGCCTGTCAGGCCTGAAAGGGCACAGAACCGGCGGCACCATGCATATCGTGGTGAACAACCAGATCGGGTTCACTACCGCGCCGCATTTCAGCCGCTCGAGCCCCTATCCCACCGATATCGCGCTGATGGTCGAGGCCCCGATCTTCCATGTGAACGGCGACGACCCCGAGGCGGTTGTTCACGCCGCGAAAGTGGCGACCGAGTTCCGCCAGAAGTTCCATAAAGACGTGGTTCTGGACATCTTCTGCTATCGCCGGTTTGGCCATAACGAGGGCGATGAGCCCATGTTCACCAACCCGATCATGTACAAGAAGATCAAAACCCATAAAACTACGCTTTCCTTGTACACCGAGCGGCTGGTCAAGGACGGGCTGATCCCCGAGGGTGAGATCGAAGATATGAAGGCCGCTTTTCAGGCCCACCTGAACGACGAGTTCGAGGCCGGGAAAGACTATAAACCCAACAAGGCCGACTGGCTGGATGGGCGCTGGTCGCATCTGGACAAGAACAAGGATGATTATGTCCGGGGTGAAACAGCGATCTCGGCAGAGACACTGGCGGAAATCGGAGCCGCGCTGACCAAGGCTCCTGACGATTTCGCAATGCACAAAACTGTTGAGCGGTTGCTGGAACATAAAAAACAGATGTTCGAGACTGGTGCAGGCTTCGACTGGGCCACGGGCGAGGCACTGGCGTTTGGCTCGTTGCTGACCGAAGGATATCCTGTGCGTCTGGCCGGACAGGATGCAACACGGGGCACCTTCAGCCAGCGTCACTCTGGGTTTGTTCATCAGGAAACCGAAGAACGGTATTACCCGCTTAACAACATCCGTGCCGGGCAATCCCAATACGATGTCATCGACTCGATGCTGTCGGAATACGCGGTGCTGGGTTTCGAATACGGCTATTCGCTAGCAGAACCGAACGCTCTGGTTCTGTGGGAGGCGCAGTTCGGCGACTTTGCCAACGGTGCGCAGATCATGTTCGACCAGTTTATCAGCTCGGGCGAAAGCAAGTGGCTGCGGATGTCCGGTCTTGTCACACTGCTGCCGCATGGCTTTGAAGGGCAAGGCCCGGAACACTCGTCAGCGCGTCTGGAACGGTTCCTGCAAATGTGCGGTCAGGACAATTGGATCGTGGCGAACTGTACGACACCCGCGAACTATTTCCACATCCTGCGCCGTCAGTTGCACCGTACTTTCCGGAAACCGCTGATCCTGGTGACACCGAAGTCGCTGCTGCGTCACAAGCTGGCCGTCAGCACGGCGGACGACTTCACCACAGGCTCCAGCTTCCACCGGGTGCTGTGGGATGACGCGCAGAAGGGCAACTCTGACACCAAGCTGGTGGCCGATGACAAGATCAAGCGCGTCGTCATGTGTTCCGGCAAGGTCTATTTCGACCTGCTGGAGGAACGCGACGCGCGTGGCATCGACGACATCTACCTGATGCGGATCGAACAATTCTATCCGTTCCCGGCACATTCACTGATCAACGAACTCGAACGGTTCAAGAATGCCGAGATGGTCTGGTGTCAGGAAGAGCCCAAGAACCAGGGTGCGTGGACCTTTATCGAACCCAACATCGAATGGGTCCTGTCCCGTATCGATGCAAAACACACTCGCCCGACCTATGCCGGTCGCGCCACATCGGCCTCGCCCGCAACGGGGCTGGCCAGCCAACACAAAGCCCAACAAGAAGCGCTGGTTAACGAAGCGCTGAGCATTGAAGGAAAGTAAGCGATGACGATTGAAGTTCGTGTTCCCACGCTTGGCGAATCGGTCACCGAAGCCACAGTTGCAACCTGGTTCAAAAAGCCCGGTGATGCGGTCGCCATGGATGAGATGCTGTGTGAGCTGGAGACAGACAAGGTCACCGTCGAGGTTCCTTCGCCGGCAGCGGGTGTCATGGGTGAAATCGTGGCAGCCGAAGGCGAAACCGTCGGTGTTGACGCCTTGCTGGCAACGATTGCGGCGGGCGAAGGCGCAGCCCCGGCGCCAGCCGCAGCCCCGGCAGCGGCACCTGCCGCATCAGGTGGGTCGGTTGACGTGATGGTTCCGACACTTGGTGAGTCTGTGACGGAGGCAACCGTTTCGACCTGGTTCAAGAAGGTTGGCGACAACGTCGCGCAGGATGAGATGCTGTGCGAATTGGAAACCGATAAAGTCTCGGTTGAAGTTCCCGCACCGACTTCGGGTGTTCTTGCGGAAATCGTTGCTCCAGAAGGATCGACCGTGGATGCGGCTGCTAAGCTGGCCGTCATCACCGGAGCTGCCGCTGGTGCAGCAGCCGCGCCGGCACAGGCAGCAGCGGCGGCGCCCGCAGCAACAAGCACCGGAAAAGACGTCGCAAACGCACCGTCCGCCCAGAAAGCAATGGCCGAAGCCGGACTGTCGGCTGATCAGGTCACCGGAACAGGCCGCGACGGTCGCATCATGAAGGAAGACGTAGCCAAAGCCGTTGCAGCAGTTTCAGCCCCGGTACCTGCGGCGGCTGCGCCCGCCCCTGTGGCCCAAGCCCCACGCGCCCCTGTGGCTGCCGAGGACGAGGCCCGCGAAGAACGCGTGCGGATGACCCGCCTGCGCCAAACCATTGCCAAACGTCTCAAGGACGCACAAAACACCGCTGCGATCCTGACCACCTACAACGAGGTGGACATGACCGAGGTCATGGCCCTGCGCAATCAGTACAAAGACCAGTTCGAGAAGAAGCATGGTGTGCGTCTGGGCTTTATGTCCTTCTTCACCAAGGCCTGCTGCCACGCGCTGAAAGAAGTGCCCGAGGTCAATGCCGAGATTGATGGAACCGACATCGTCTACAAGAACTTCGTGCATATGGGCGTTGCCGCCGGTACGCCGCAGGGTCTGGTCGTTCCCGTGATCCGTGATGCCGACAGCATGTCCTTTGCCGCGATCGAAAAAGCCATCGCCGAAAAGGGCAAGCGCGCCCGTGACGGCAAGCTGAGCATGGCTGAGATGCAGGGTGGCACCTTCACCATCTCGAACGGTGGTGTCTATGGTTCGCTGATGTCCTCGCCGATCCTGAACCCTCCTCAGTCGGGTATTCTGGGCATGCACAAGATCCAGGACCGCCCGATGGTCATCAATGGTGAGATCAAGATCCGCCCGATGATGTATCTGGCCCTGTCTTATGACCACCGGATTGTCGATGGCAAAGGTGCCGTTACCTTCCTCGTTCGTGTGAAAGAGGCGCTGGAAGATCCGCGCCGCCTGCTGATGGACCTGTAAGCATGGCAACGCATGTCCTTTGGCAAGCCGACGTGGCCGATTTCAACGCCTGGCTGAAAGTGTTCCGCGAGGACAAACCGATGCGCAAGGCCGCGGGTATCCGCGACCTGCATGTCTGGCGCGACCCCAACCAAAAAGACCACGCCATCGCGATGTTCGAGGTTACAAACCTGGACAAGGCCAAAGCCTTCTTTGGTTCCGAAGAATTGGCGATGCATCACGAGCGGGGCGGAATTGCCCATATCTCGATCAAGCTGCTGGAACCTGTTTGACAATGACTATTTCCGACCCGCCAAATCGGGTCGGGGAAGCGCCGGAACGTCCGGTCGATTTAGGAGAATGTAATGGCAAATTATGACGTCATCGTAATCGGCGCCGGGCCCGGCGGCTATGTCTGCGCGATCCGCTGCGCTCAACTGGGTTTGAAAACCGCCGTGGTCGAAGGGCGCGAAACACTGGGCGGTACTTGCCTGAACGTGGGCTGCATTCCCTCCAAGGCGCTGCTGCATGCCAGCCATCAGCTGCACGAGGCCGAGCATAACTTTGCCAAGATGGGCCTGAAGGGCAAAGCGCCTTCAGTCGATTGGAAGCAGATGCAGGCCTACAAGGACGAGGTCATCGACGGCAACACCAAAGGCATCGAATTTCTGTTCAAGAAGAACAAGATCGACTGGCTGAAAGGCTGGGGATCAATCCCAGCCGCAGGTCAGGTCAAGGTGGGTGATGAGGTCCACGAGACCAAGAACATTATCATCGCCTCTGGATCGGAACCATCTTCTCTGCCCGGTGTTGAAGTTGATGAGAAGGTTGTCGTGACTTCAACCGGTGCTTTGTCGCTGAACAAAGTCCCGAAGAAAATGGTTGTGATCGGCGCGGGTGTGATCGGGCTGGAACTGGGATCGGTTTACAGCCGCCTGGGCGCCGAGGTGACGGTGATCGAGTTCCTCAAGGAGATCACGCCGGGCATGGACCCTGAGGTGCAAAAAACCTTCCAGCGCATTCTCAAGAAACAGGGCCTGACCTTTATCATGGGTGCAGCGGTGCAGAAAACCGAAGCGACCAAGACCAAGGCCAAAGTTACTTACAAGCTGCTCAAAGACGACAGTGAACATGTGATCGACGCCGACACTGTGCTGGTTGCCACAGGCCGCAAACCCTATTCGGATGGTCTGGGGCTGGACGCTTTGGGCGTCGAGATGACCCAACGTGGTCAGATCAAGGTTGGTGCCGACTGGCAGACCAACGTGCCGGGCATCTATGCAATTGGCGACGTGACCGAAGGCCCGATGCTGGCACACAAGGCCGAAGACGAAGGAATGGCCGCTGCCGAACAGGTTGCAGGCAAGCACGGTCATGTGAACTATGGCGTGATTCCGGGCGTGATCTACACTTGGCCAGAAGTCGCGAATGTCGGTGAAACCGAAGCGACGCTCAAGGAACAAGGTCGTGCCTATAAGGTCGGCAAGTTCATGTTCATGGGCAATGGGCGTGCCAAGGCGAATTTTGCGGCTGACGGGTTCGTCAAGATTCTGGCCGACAGGGAAACCGATCGCATTCTGGGTGCCCATATCATCGGCCCGGGCGCAGGTGATCTGATCCACGAGGTTTGTGTGGCGATGGAATTCGGTGCTTCTGCCGAGGATCTGGCGCTCACCTGCCACGCGCATCCGACGTATTCCGAAGCGGTGCGCGAGGCTGCCCTGGCCTGCGGAGACGGCCCGATCCACAGCTAACACCCCTGACCCCTGCGGCGATCAGCTTGCCGGGGTCAGCCATGCATCCAGATATGTTTCCAGTCTGTCTGTGAACGTTGTCGCTGAATGCAGCGCGCAATACTGTAAGGACATGGCCTGAATGGCAAAGGCCTGCACGCCTTCTGCCAACAGCTCGGATGGTACATCCTTGCGTACCTCTGCGGTTTCAAGCCACATCATCACGACCCGGAAATACCGTTCAAAACAATAGGCAATCGGCCCAATATCTGCGATTGCCGTTGCCCCCGAGTATCTGATCAACAGATCGAACACGTACCGTTCGGACGTCATGAATTCGTGGACCGGTTCCAGCGAAGCGATAATCTCTGGTACCGTTTTGGGTGGGGTACCGGATCGGGCCTGATCCAGGCAAGCATTCAGCTTGTCCGCTATCAAGATTTCCATCAGCGCATCCTTGTCGCGGAAGTGTGCAAAGAAGGTCCCCTTGGCAACACCCGCGGCCTTTACAACTTCATCCACCCGCAAGGCTTCATATCCGCCATGTCGGAAAACCTCTTCCGCAGCTGATAGAAGCTTGGCGCGGGTCTTGATGGTACGTTTCTGGATCGTTTTTTGCATAACGCCCAATCGCACATTTTTTGACCGTGGTCAAATTTAATATTGACCGCGGTCATTTTTTGATTCTATAAACTGACCGCGGTCATTTTTAGGAGAACCCCGATGCACCCCAAGAAAATCCTCATCCTCGATGGACATCCGGCAGAAAGCAGCTTGTCACGCACATTCGCAGAAACCTATGGCGAGGCAGCCCGCAAAAACGGACATGATGTCCGAATAGTCCATCTGAGCGACCTGCAATTCGATTTTGATTTCGGTCAGGGCAACTATCACGACTTCAAGCCGCTTGAACCGGTTCTGGAACAAGTGTTGCAGGACTTCGAATGGAGCGACCATCTGGTCCTGACCACACCTATGTGGTGGGGCGGGCTGCCTGCAAAACTCAAGGGATTGATTGACCGGATGTTCATACCGGGGCGGACATTCGACACCCGAAACACGACGATGGCTGGCCTGCCAGCCCCGATGCTGACCGGACGCACGGCACGCGTTATCCTGACCTCAGATACGCCGGGCTGGTTCATGCGCCTGATGTACAGGCAAGCGCTTATTCGGCAGGTTCGGGGCCAGATCCTCGGGTTTGTTGGCTTCAAACCAACGCGATTCACTTACTTTGCAGGCGCAAGCTATCCCAAACCGGGCAGCGTTGATCGCTGGATCAAAAAAGTGTCCAGAATCGGAGCCGCCGCAGCTTGACTGAACAACCGTCCGCTACCTACCACATTGTCTTGGCGGCGCGTGCAGCCCAGTCTTTGTCATATTGCGCGCCGCCCTCTTCACCCTCTGACGCCTCCGACAAAAGCTGCCCAATCGTCGGAAGGTCCTTGCTTTCGTCGCCACAAGTCCAAGTGCGGGCGCGCATCAGTGCACGCGCGCACTGACTGTAAATCTCGTCAATCTGCACGACGATAACCGTCGCCGGAACCTTGCCAGCCTTTTCGAACTGGTTGCGCAATGCCGCGTCTGCGGTCAATCGGGCTGTTCCGTTTACCCGAACGACATTGTCAGAACCCGGCACAAAGAACATCAGCGAAACGCGCGGGTCCCGAACAATGTTGCGCAAGCTGTCCAGGCGGTTGTTTCCCCGCCAGTCAGGCAACGCCAGCGTTTTTGGGTTTAACTCACGCACAACAGCACCGTCGTCCCCACGTGGGCTTCCGTCCACACCCTCGGGACCAACTGTACTGAGAACACAAAGGCGCGCGGCTTCAATCCACTTGCGATAGAGCGGAGTTAAGTGTCGAACGACCTTTCGCAACGAAGCAGCACCCGGCGTTCCGTACAACGCCTCGAGATCTTCTACTTTTTCAATGAATTCCATCAGGATCAAACCCCACTTCGCGCATCAATTCGTTCGAACGTGTTTCGATCACTTCCTCCAACCGCGCGAGGAACTCATCGCGGGCAACACCCGGTTTGATCGGCTCCAGAAAATCTACAATGGCAAGGCCGGGTTTACGCATCACGCCTGTGCGGGGCCAGAACACGCCAGCATTCGTCGCAACCGGAACGCATGGAAAACCAAGGCCTTCATACAGGACCGCTGTACCAACCTTGTAGGGTTTCTTTGCACCCGGCGCCACACGCGTGCCCTGCGGATAGATCACCAGCTGTCCGGGTTCGGAGAATTCTTTTGAGACGTCCTTGACCATTTTTGCCACAGCCGCACCGCGTTTGCCGCGATTGACCGGGATACAACCAAGGCGTCGTGCATACATGCCAATGACGGGTGTGAACAACAGCTCGCGCTTCATGATAAATTTGCCGTGCGGAATGGCGTCGAAAATCATGATGATATCAAGGAACGACTGATGTTTAGCCCCGATGACCACTTCATTCGTTGGGGCATTGCCCCGCACCTCACAGCGGATACCAACCATCCACCGGGCCAGCCACATGGTGCTTTTGGCGTAGGTTTTGCACGCTTTCAGGGCACCGTTTTTGGAAAACAGCGCATAAGGTAGAAACGCGATGCCAAGGATCAGCATCCAAGCATAGATCACAATCATGAAGATGAGGGAACGAACCCACTGAATTGCCATCAACATCAGGAAAGCTCCTTCAACTTGCGTCGGGCCGCGGCCCATGTGGCAACAAAGGCAACGGCTGCCCCAAGGACGGGGATAAGAACCGGCAATACCCAGTCTTTGCCCTGAAATCCAACTCCGGTCAGAAACCCGCCCGCGTCCGAAGCTTCGGGCAAAAGCAAGACACCTGTCATTCCCAGCAGAGTCCCAACCGAAGCGCCGAAAAACGCGCGATAGGTAAACCGCCGTACAAAAGCCCCTGCGATGAAACCATCCTGCGCGCCAACCAATCGCAGAACCTCGATAATCTGCGCATTGGCCGCAAGTGAGGCGTTGGCTGCAAGGGTAATCATCGCAGCGGTCGCGCCACCGATCAGCAGGATTGATATCCATCCCAGACGACGCAGGGACATCGCTGCATCGACCAGCGGTTCGCGCCATCGCGTGTGATCATCCAGAACCGCGCCGGGCACCTCGGCCCCCAATCGCAATCGCAGCCCGATCGCATCCAGCCCCGGTTCGCCCTCGATAATCTCGATCAGCTGCGGGATTGGCAAAGTATCCAGCGGCAGGTCCGGCCCGAACCAAGGCGCCAGCAATGCGGCCTGTTCTTCTGTGCTAAGCGCACGGGCGGAGGCGACACCTGGCGTCTGGCTGAGGACGGTCAATGCCGCTTCTGTCTGGGCAGCAAGCTGCTCGGCCGGTGCGTTGATGCGCAAGGTCGCAGCGCCCGCCAGTTCCGAGGCCCACCGATCCGCGATGCGGCCAGAGGCGAGGGACAAAGCCAAAGCAAAAACAGCAAGAAATGCCATGGCACCAGCGACAAACAGCGTCAGATGCGCGGTGTAGCCGGTTGGCGGAACAACGCGGTCAGCACGGGTATCGCCGCGCAGCAGGTTTCGGATATCAGCCCCAGTCACAGGTCTGCCCCCGCCAGATGCAGCTTTCGCTGCGAAATCCGCAAAACACGGGCCTGAACATGACTTTTTGCGGCGCGGATCAGGCTCAGGTCATGGGTGGCAATCAGAACGGTCTTTCCCATACGGTTCAGCTCGACCAGCAGGTGCAACAAACGTTGCGACATCTCCCAATCGACATTGCCCGTGGGCTCATCAGCCAATATGACATCGGGCGACAGGATGACGGCGCGCGCCAGAGCCGCCCGTTGACGTTCACCGCCGGACAATTCCGGTGGCCGCGCTTCGAGACGTGCACCAAGCCCCACCCAGCTGAGCAGTTCGGTCAGATTGTCTTGCCCGGACGATTCCCCGCGCCCAGAGACCATCAGTGGCAAGGCGACATTCTCGGCAAGCGTCATATGGTCAAGGAACTGGCAATCCTGATGAACAACGCCAACACGGCGACGCAGCACGGCCAGCTGATCCCGATCAAGGGCCGAGATATCCTGATCAAACACGCTGAGACGTCCCGAGGTTGGTAACAGTGCCCCGTAACACAGCTTGAGCAATGTCGTCTTTCCCGCCCCCGATGGCCCGGTCAGAAAATGGAACGACCCCGGCTGCAATTGAACCGAGACATCGCTCAGCAACTCGCCGCCACCGTAGGTATAGCTGACATTTTCCAGCTCGATCACACGTGCCCCCAATATTTTGCCGCTCTTCTTGCCCGAGCATGGCGACGGTTTCAATGGCTCTACCGAGTCCAATTGGTGACACTTGGCCCATGAAACCGAAAACGCCCTTTGCTGTTGGGTCTTAACGGAATATCATCCCTGAAAAAACTATTATCGGCCCTTCATCCGGCCGAGGAGGCAGTATGCGTCTTACATGTCCGAATTGCACTGCGCAGTACGAAGTTCCTGACGAGGTCATCCCCGAGGAAGGCCGCGATGTGCAGTGTTCGAACTGCGATCAGACCTGGTTTCAGGCCAAGCATCCATCCGAGCCGACGGATGAACCGAACGCGCCCGAGGACAAGCCTGTTGAGGCAGATACATCGGACACCGAGGTCGAGGCCCAGAAGGACGCCGAGCCCGCAGATAAATCAGCGCCAGAGGTTGAAAAACCTGCTGCATCTACAGGAAATGTTGCCCCATCAGTCGCCAGTATCCTGAAAGAAGAAGCCGCACGAGAAGCGGAGTTACGTGCGCAGGAAGGCGGTGGTCTGGAAAGCCAGCCCGATCTGGGCCTGGAAGCACCGCCAGAACCTAAGGTCAGGCCCAAACGCCCTGCAACTTCGGAAACCGCCGTAGATGCCGGGCAAAAGGATGCACTGCCGGATGTCGATGCCATCAACTCGAGCATGCGGTCGGACCCGGCAGAAGATGAGGCGCAGGCGCCTCGCAAGTCCGGTGGGTTCTTGCGCGGTTTTGCGCTGATGCTGATCATCGGCGTGGTTCTGTACCTGATCTACGGGAATGCCCGCCAGATCAGCGAGGCTGTACCGCAGGCCGATCCGTTGCTCAGCTCATATGTGTCGCTGGTGGATCAGGCGCGCATCTGGCTCGAAACTCAGGCAGGATCCGGTGCGCAGAACTAAGGGCTAGAACCGCTCCAGCAACCGCTTGAGGTATTCCAGCTCGATCTGGGGACGATCTGTTTCACCGGTCCGACGGCGGATTTCATCCAGCAACTCGCGCGCCCGGCGATAAACGTCTTCGCCCTGCAACAGGTTCTCGTCGGTTGAAATCGAACCCGCAGCGCCTGGGTTTCGGCCCAGAGGATCGCGGTTGTTGGCCTGCATGTCGCCGTCCTGCGTTCCCTGCCCTGGTTGGTTCTGCTGTTCCTGCGCCATGGCTTCACCCAGCGACCGCATCCCTTCGCGCAACGCTTCCATCGCTTCGGATTGACGGTCGATAGCTTCGGCGAGATCATCGCCACGCAGGGCCTGCTCGGCCTCGTCCATGGCGCGCCCGGCCCGATCCAGCGCCTCGCGCGCGGCGTCACCTTCGGGTGTGCCGACACCGGGGAGACCTTGTTGCTGACGACCCAACTCGTCTCTCAACGCTTGCTGTCGGTCGGCGAGCGAGCCTTGCCCCTGCTCACCGTCTCCAGCCTGATCCGAACCTTCACCTTGTCCGCCCTGACCTTCGTGGCTTTGCCCCCGACCTTGCCCGCCGTTGCGACCTTCGTTCCCTTGGCTTTCACCTGATTGCGCGCCGGGGTTGAATTGTTCCTGCAAATCACGAAAGGCCTGATCGCTAAGACCCTGCTGTTCGCGCAGGGTTTCGGCAAGACCTTCCATGGCCTGCTGGCCTTCGGATTGCTGCCCTTGGCCCTGACCCTGAGTTACACGCATGTTCTCCATCATCTGCTGGAATTCTTCCAGCGCCTGCTGGGCTTCGGCCATGCGACCTTGTTCCATCAGTTCCTGAATACGGTCCATCATGCGCTGCAGGTCATCCTGCGTCATTTGCAAAGATTCACTATTCTGGCCGGGCTGACGTTCGCCGTCTTCTCCATCTTGCTGTGCCAGACGTTGTAGTTGCTGAAGGTAATCCTGCGTCGCCTCGCGCAATTCCTGCATCAACTCCGCTATTTCTTCATCGCTGGCCCCGTTCTTCATCGCCTCGGTCAGACGTTCCTGCGCGCGGCGCATCCGTTCCAATGCATCCGCCAGCGTCCCGTCCTCGATCACCACGGCAAGGTCCCACAGGGCTTGTGCAATCTCTTCCTGTTGTTTGGGTTTCAACCCGTATCGATGAAAAGTTTCCAATCGCCTCAGAACAACCCGCAGACGCAGATAGGCTGTGTCAGAACGAAACAGATCCTCAGGGCGGTGCGACACAGCCCTCAGCAATTGCGAGACACGAGGCGCATTGGATCGCGACCAAAGCAGATCGCGCCTTTGCTCAATCACGGCTGCCGCCAGCGGATCAAAGAAGCGCCGTGCTGGCAAAGCCGTCTCATAGGAATCCGAAGACGTTTGCTGCTCCGCTGCATCCGTTGCCATCAAGGTAATCCTGACCGGCAAATGCGCCCACGGATGCTGCGAGAAGTCCTCGATCAGGTCTTCGGTGAAATCTGCCCGATCAC
The DNA here is from genome assembly GCF_056535125.1 of Ruegeria sp. O4. Taxonomy (NCBI): domain Bacteria; kingdom Pseudomonadati; phylum Pseudomonadota; class Alphaproteobacteria; order Rhodobacterales; family Roseobacteraceae; genus Ruegeria; species Ruegeria sp. O4. The sequence continues at coordinate 161,332 of NZ_JBQERO010000003.1, forward strand.
CGGTGATCGGCATGGGTAATTCAATTTCGATCACCTCGCGCGGCTCTGGCTCGGCCGCCAGTCCGTACCGACGGTCAATCGCCGCCAAATCCAGCTCGATCCGGGCCAAGCCCGAAACCACTCCGTAATCGTCGCTGGCGGAAAATGGCAGCTTCATCTGCCCGCCCGCTTCAGACTCGGCGGTACCGGAAACTGCAATCTGCGGAGCCGCGTCGTCAATGACCTGCACCGACCAGTCCCGCCCCACCGGACCATCAATGCGCAACTGACCCGAGCGTTCGGCGACAAACTCCTGTTCCGGGTCTGTTGCCGCCTCGGTTCCGCTGGCAGAACTGCTTTCGGTCAGACTATGTGCACCGACCTCACCGTAAAGTCGCAAGGTGATGCGACTGCCCTTGGGAACAGAAAGCGCCGCCCCCGTCTGATCAGCAAGATATAAGGTCGGCAAACCTGTGTATCTGGGGGGTTCCACCCATCCTTCCCAAGTTGGGCCCTGTCCAGCGACGGCTGTACCCGGCGCCATGTCCGCCACTGAACCCACGCGCCACAACGAACCAAAGATCAGCGCCACGACAAATGCCAGCAGAGCGGCATAGCGCAGCGCATACGGATCACGCGACGCAAGCCGAAGATCTGGTTTCACAGCCTCAGCAGTGGCCGCACGCTGTGCCATGCGGGCTTTGTGCGCCTGCCACAAGGCAACCGAGTCCCCATCGTTGGTACCGATTGCCTGATCATCCAGCAAAGCCTGAATAGGTCGACCGGGCAGAGCCTCATCCAGCCGCGCCAGCGCATCAGCGCGGGACGGCAGTTTGAATTTCGTGACACCGCGGACGGATGCTACACCAAAAGAGATCAACGAGAGCGCACCAGCACCCCAGACGATTTCAACGGGCAGATGATCCTGCAGCCCCAGCATCAGAGCGGCGAGCAAAGCCAGAACAATCGAGAACGCAGGCCAGAACGCGCGCAGCACCTGTTCAGCCACCATGCCAAGATGGGTTAGCCACAGGGACAGGCGCGGAATGGGCAGGTTCGTACTGTTGGTCAAGACGGGCCTCCGGGACGGGCCCGCGCGGTTATCGCGTCAAAGCCACGATGGTATGGTATCGCGGTTTATGATTTCGTCAAAGCTTGGCCGTTCACGAATGACTGCAAATTGATCGCCATTCACCAGAACTTCAGGGATCAACGGACGGGTATTGTATTCGCTGGACATCACCGCACCGTATGCACCCGCGCTGCGAAATGCGACCAGATCACCCGATTTCAACGGTGGCATATTGCGCTGCTTGGCAAAGGTATCACCGGATTCGCAGACCGGGCCTACGATGTCATAGGCTTGCTGTTCCACGCCAGCCGCCGGTTCCTGCACCGCTACGATATCGTGGTACGCTTCGTACATTGCGGGACGGATCAGGTCATTCATCGCCCCATCAAGGATCAAAAAGTCGCGACCTTCACCTGATTTCACATAGATGACCTTGCTGACCATGATCCCGGCATTGCCCGCGATCAGGCGGCCCGGCTCAATCTCGATCTCACAGCCCAGATGGCCCAGTGTTTTCTTGACCAGCGCACCATATTCAATCGGCAAGGGCGGTGCGTCGTTCGACCGGGTGTATGGAATGCCCAAACCACCGCCCAGGTCGAGGCGCCTAATGTTGTGACCTTCAGAGCGGAGGCGCTCGGTCAGCTCGGCCACCTTTGTGTAGGCCAACTCATACGGTTCAAGTTCGGTCAGTTGCGAGCCGATGTGAACGTCGATGCCGATCACCTCCAGCCCCGGCAGGTCGGCGGCGTGAGCATAAACTTCCGAGGCGCGGGCAATCGGAATGCCAAACTTGTTCTCGGACTTGCCCGTGGCAATCTTGGCATGCGTCCTGGCATCAACATCCGGGTTCACCCTGACGGTAATCGGCGCGATCACGCCAAGCTCAAGCGCAATGGCGTTGATCACTTCCATTTCGGGCTCGGATTCGACATTGAACTGGCGAATGCCGCCGCTCAGCGCCATGCGTATCTCGTCCGCTGTTTTCCCCACACCTGAGAACACGATCTTGTCACCGGGAACACCAGCCGCCTTCGCCCGCAGATATTCTCCGCCCGAGACCACGTCCATCCCCGCACCTGCTTGTGCCAATGTCTTAAGGATCGCCTGATTGCTGGCCGCCTTCATCGCGTAGCAGACCAGATGATCGGTGCCGTCCAACGCGTCATCGAACAGCTTGAAATGCCGCAGCAATGTAGCCGTGGAATAGACGTAGAACGGTGTTCCAACCGCGGCTGCGATTTCGGAGACGGGGACATCCTCGGCGTAAAGCGCGCCGTCGCGGTACAAAAAGTGATCCATGCTTGCGCGCTTAGACCATAAAAGGACTTCGGATCAATGGATTCTGTATCCTTGGTCCCGGTTTAGTTTTGCGTTGAAACACCAACTCGGCCATAGCCCGAGATAGAAATGCCGGTGCCCGATTGTTTTGGTTCGGCCGCAGGTTCCGGGCGTCGCGCTGACGAAGGCTCGCAAGCCGCCAAAACAACAAGTGCACAAACCAATCCCAGAACTCTCATTTCAATACCATTTCTTTGTGTGACAGGTAATCGATACGTGGACCCAACATGAGGTGCCGGGACCATGGGCGCAACATTCAAAAGGATCAGAATCCAAGATAAATGCCCAGCGGTCCGCGGCTTAGGCCGACACCCCCGCCAACATACGCGCCGCTTGATCCAACCCCAATGGTGGCACTGACCGTGGGTTGAGGGGCAGTTGGTTGATCAGGCTCGCCATCAGCCCCGCACCCGGCCAGCACCAGACCGGAAACCGCAATCAGGATCGCACGTAGCGCGGTTGTCATACCATTGCCTTCCATCGTTCGATCTGGGCCCGCACCTGATCGGGGGCGGTACCACCGTAGGACTGCCGCGAGTTTACCGAATTGTCGACGCCAAGGACAGAGTAGACATCATCCGAGATATCACCATGGACCGATTGCATATCATCCAGCGTCAGGTCGGGCAGATCACAATCCTTGCCTTCGGCCATGGCCACCAGTGATCCGGTGACGTGATGCGCATCCCGAAACGGCAGGCCCAGCACCCGCACCAGCCAGTCGGCCAGATCCGTAGCGGTCGAGAAACCCGAGCCGGCGGCGGCGGCAAGGCTGTCGCGGTTGGCGGTCATGTCCTTGACCATCCCTTCCATCGCAGCCAGTGCCAGCATCCAGTTGTCGGCGGCATCAAAGACCTGTTCCTTGTCCTCCTGCATGTCCTTTGAATAGGTCAGCGGCAGGCCCTTCATCACCATCATCAGCGCGGTATTGGCCCCATAGATACGCCCAACCTTGGCGCGGATCAGTTCGGCTGCATCCGGGTTCTTTTTCTGCGGCATGATCGACGAGCCGGTCGAAAACCGGTCGGACAGGGACACGAAACGGAACTGGGCCGACGACCAAATCACCAGCTCCTCGGCAAAGCGCGACAGGTGCACAGCGCAGATCGAGGCGGTCGACAGGAACTCCAGCGCGAAATCGCGGTCGCTGACGGCATCCAGCGAGTTGGCGGCGGGGCGATCAAAGCCCAACGCCTGCGCCGTCATATGGCGATCAATGGGGAAAGATGTACCCGCCAGTGCGGCGGCCCCCAACGGGGATTCGTTCATTCGGGCACGGGCGTCGCGGACTCGGCTCAGGTCGCGGCCGAACATCTCGACATAGGCCATCATGTGGTGGCCCCATGTTACGGGTTGCGCAGTTTGCAGGTGGGTGAAGCCGGGCATGACCCAATCGGCGCCTGCTTCGGCCTGTGCCAAAAGCGCGCGAATCAGAGCCAGCAGACCAGTTTCAGCCGCGTCTAGCTGATCCCGGACCCACAGTTTGAAATCCGTCGCCACCTGATCATTGCGCGAACGCCCTGTGTGCAAACGGCCAGCAGGCTCGCCGATGATCTCTTTCAGCCGCGCCTCGACATTCATGTGTATGTCTTCCAACGCAGTTGAAAACTGAAACGTGCCGCTCTGGATTTCTGACAAAACGGTGAGCAGCCCTTCCCGAATGGCCTGCGCATCACTATCACTTATGACGCCTGTAGCAGCCAACATGGCCGCATGGGCGCGCGAGCCTTCGATGTCTTGGGCTGCCATCCGCTGATCGAACCCGATCGAGGCGTTGATCGCCTCCATGATCGCGTCTGGACCGGCGGCAAAGCGGCCGCCCCACATCTGGTTCGAGGATTGATCGGTCATGTAAGAAAACCCGGAGTTGATATGCGCCTATTTCGTTTGATCCCCCTTTATATGGCCCTTGCGCTAGGTGCAAATGCCGCTTTGGCAACCGATGCCGCGACACTGGGCCCCTTACGGGAAGGCAGTCTGAAGCGCCTAATCCTGCATGAAGAACCCAAACCGGCAAAAGTGATCGAGTTTCAGCTGGAAGATGACGGGGGTGTCGGCACGCTGGCCGATTATGAGGGCAAGTATGTTCTGCTGAACTTCTGGGCCACCTGGTGCGCCCCCTGCCGCAAAGAAATGCCTCAGATCGCCGAGTTGCAGGACGAGTTCGGGGGGGACAAGTTTCAGGTTCTGACCCTTGCCACAGGCCGCAACTCACCAGCAGGAATCAAGAAGTTCTTCGAAGAAAATGGCATATCCAACCTGCCGCGTCACCAGGACCTCAGCTCGGCTGCTGCGCGCGAATTCGGTATCATCGCATTGCCCATCACGGTCATTCTGAATCCCGAAGGTCAGGAAATCGCGCGGTTGATCGGCGACGCCGAATGGAACTCGGACAGCGCGAAGGCGATTATCTCAACGCTTGTTGGCGCAGAAAGCTGAGGAAATAGCCTTATAGTCAGCGAGTTCAGTGAATCGCGATATCCTTCGGGCATTCAACCCGGAGGATATTTTTATGAAATCAATTGAAGGAATTGCCGCGATGGCGGGTGATTTCTGGATAGCCGCTGATGCTGCTACCGCCAAAGATGTACGCAAGAAGGGAAAGGGAGATCCAGTAACCTACGCGATCTCCGACTAGTATTCCTGCTTCTCGAATGGCTGCGATCAGAGCCTTGATTTTGCAACACAGCTGACGTCACGCCACCTTTGACAGTTTCCATCCTCCTTTGCACTCTGCGCTCAGGAGGATGGAATGCCGCTGGAAATTCTATTGGTGTTGGTCGTTGGAGGCATAGCCGGGATTACGGTATTGTTGCATCTGACAGGCAAGTCGCGGTTGCACGTGCTGACGCCAGACACGGCGCCACGCCAGTGGCTGCGGCATTTCCCTGAAGACACGGTGATCGACGTGACAATCGCCCATGACGGTCACGCGGCGCTGGTAAGAACCCAGAACGGGGCTGGGTTGATCTGGTCCTTCGGCGCCGACACAGTAGCGCGGCATCTCCAGGACTTCGACTGGTTTGAGACCGCCAATGGCATCGAAGTTCGGTTTCACGACTTCAGCACCCCGCGCGCGACTCTTCACCTTGACCAGACCGAACGCCAGCACTGGCAACACTTGATGAGGCCCGCATGACAGACCAGGTAAGCTTTCCCGATGCGGTGCAATGGGCCGTCCCGTTTTTCATCGCTGCTATTCTGGCAGAATTCCTGTGGATCGCAGTCAAAGGCAAAGGCGGGCGGTATGAAACGCGCGATGCTGTAACCTCGCTGATCATGGGGGCCGGGAACATCGCGTCGGGCTTTTTGCTGGGCTTTATTGCCTATGCGTTTTTTATGTGGCTGTGGCAGATCACTCCTTTGGACCTGGGCACGTCAATTCCCATTATCATTCTGTGCTTTGTCCTGGATGATCTTCGCTATTACTGGGTACACCGTTTTGGGCATCGCATTCGCTGGGTCTGGGCCAGCCATGTCAACCACCACAGTTCACAGCACTACAATCTGACCACAGCTCTGCGGCAGACTTGGACCTATACCTTTACGTTCATGATGGTCGTTCGCGCGCCGCTGATCCTGCTGGGTTTCCATCCGGCCATGGTTCTGTTCGTCGGTGGATTGAACCTGATCTATCAGTTCTGGATTCACACCGAGGCCATCGGCAAGATGCCCCGATGGTTCGAAGCGGTCATGAATACCCCCAGCCATCATCGCGCGCATCACGGCCGGAACGCACGGTATCTGGATTGCAATTACGCCGGAGTTTTCATCATCTGGGACAAGATGTTCGGGACATTTGTGCCTGAACAGGAAAACGATCGGGTCGATTACGGGCTGGTTCACAATATCGGCACCTTCAACCCTTTGCGCGTTGCGTTTCACGAATGGGTCGGCATCTGGCACGACGCCACGCAGCCCGGCCTGACACTACGGCAACGTCTGGCCTATTGTTTCGCGCCTCCGGGGTACAGCCACGACGGCAGCCGCGACAACTCGGAACAGATAAAAGCCAAGCACCTGGCTCGCCATCCCGAGGACCGGGGAACGCCCGGTTTTGAGCAGGTCGACAAGATCCTGCCCAAAGGACAGGCAGAACAGGCCTGATACAGCCGTCAGGCCCCGCTAGACTTGAACTCCGGTCTTTGCACGCCATATCAGTGATTGAATGTGGCGCATAGATGAGCGAGGGGCGGCATGAAACGTTTGGCAACCATTTCAACCTTCGTGGGGTTGTTTGGCCTGTTGCTGGCCATGCTTGCCGCGCTCGGCAGCTTTGTTGGCACTCTGATCGCATTGGGTTTTGTCCTGATGATTCTGGGTGCGACAGGAGCCCTTCTCGGAGCCGCGGCGTCGCTGGCCCGTGCCGGGCACTCCGCGCGCTGAAAACCGCAATAAGCAACTTCATCTGACGCTTTAACCGCAGATTCATCTGTTTGCCCCGAAACTGTGTCAAAACACCTGTTCCGGACACACGGGAATCTGCGCCTATGGGAAACAAAAAGCTCACCAATCTTCCCGAAGGGTTGGACACCCCTTTGAATGCAGCAGTGTCAACACGGGATCGTTCGGTGGTTCAGATGGCAACCGATGCTGTGAAGCACAAGCAATGTCGGTTGGCCTTTCAGCCGGTTGTTCAGGCGCACCCGCCGCATGACATCGCGTTTTACGAAGGCTTCATTCGTGTATTGGATGAAACAGGGCGCGTTATCCCCGCGCGCGAGTTCATGCCACAGGTTGAAAACACTCCGATCGGACGTGATCTCGACTGCGTCGCGTTGGAACTTGGTCTGCGCACGTTGGTGAACAACCCCCAGATCCGCCTGTCGATCAACATGTCCGCCCGCTCGATCGGTTATTCCAACTGGTCCGGTATACTGGACCGGTTTCTGAAACGGGATCCGCAACTGGGCGAACGGCTGATCCTAGAAATCTCCGAAAGTTCTGCTATGCAGGTGCCGGAATTGGTGGTCGACTTCATGGACCGCCTACAGGATCGCGGCATCGCCTTTGCGCTGGACGACTTTGGTGCCAGCAACTTCAGTTTCCGCCACTTTCGCGAGTTTCTGTTCGACGCCGCCAAGATCGACGGTCAGTTTATCAGGGGCATCAGCAACAGCCCCGACAACCAGGCTTTGGTGCGGGCCCTGATTGCCGTAGCGCGTGAGTTTGAAATTCTGGTCACTGCCGAATCGGTCGAAACTCAGAAGGATGCGGCATTTTTGCTTGAATTTGGCGTGGATTGCATGCAGGGCTTTTTGTTTGGCGCGCCCAGTGTTTCGCCCCAGTGGAAACAGGAAAAAATTTCAAAAACAGCAAGTTGACCCGTGGGTGATCGACATTTTTCCGCCATTTCCCAAGCTGAGACAAGCTGCCCGTTGCTGCAAGTGCAGCATTACGCTATTGCAGAAGTACTTGAGCGGGGGATAACGGGGCGCTCTTGTTTCGAGAGGGAAACTCTCGGCCTGCGCCGTCAGACATTCCGCCAGACAATGACGGTAAAGGACTGATCATATGACCAACGTAGTAATCGCATCCGCCGCACGAACAGGTGTCGGCAGCTTTAGTGGTTCGTTTGCGAACACCCCCGCACATGATCTGGGCGCGGCCGTCCTGGAAGCAGTTGTTGAGCGCGCCGGGATTGAAAAAGGCGAAGTCAGCGAAACCATCTTGGGTCAGGTGCTGACTGCGGCTCAGGGGCAGAACCCGGCTCGGCAGGCGCATATCAACGCTGGTTTGCCGCAAGAAAGTGCCGCCTGGGGCATCAACCAGGTTTGCGGCTCAGGCCTGCGTGCGGTCGCATTGGGCGCTCAGCACATCCAACTCGGCGATGCCGACATCGTCGCCGCTGGTGGCCAAGAGAACATGACCCTGTCGCCCCACGCAGCTGCCCTGCGCGCCGGTCACAAGATGGGCGATATGAAGTATATCGACACCATGATCCGCGATGGTCTGTGGGATGCCTTCAACGGTTATCACATGGGTCAGACGGCGGAAAATGTTGCCGAGAAATGGCAGATCAGCCGCGACATGCAGGATGAATTCGCTGTTGCTTCGCAGAACAAGGCCGAGGCGGCGCAAAAAGCTGGCAAATTTGTCGACGAAATCGTGCCCTTCACCATCAAGACCCGCAAGGGTGACATCGTGATGGACAAGGACGAATACATCCGCCACGGCGCTACAATGGAAGCCATGGCAAAGCTGCGCCCCGCCTTTACCAAGGACGGATCGGTCACTGCTGCAAACGCTTCGGGCCTGAACGACGGCGCGGCCGCAACCCTGCTGATGTCAGCTCAAAACGCAGAGAAGCGCGGAATCGAACCTTTGGCGCGCATCGCGTCCTACGCAACTGCCGGGCTGGACCCGTCGATCATGGGCGTTGGCCCGATCTACGCTTCGCGCAAGGCATTGGAAAAAGCGGGTTGGTCCGTCGACGATCTGGACCTGGTTGAAGCCAACGAAGCCTTTGCCGCGCAGGCCTGCGCAGTGAACAAAGACATGGGCTGGGATCCGTCGATTGTGAACGTGAACGGCGGCGCAATTGCCATCGGCCACCCAATCGGCGCATCAGGTTGCCGCGTTCTGAACACGCTGCTGTTCGAAATGAAGCGCCGCGACGCAAAGAAAGGTCTGGCCACCTTGTGCATCGGCGGCGGCATGGGTGTCGCCCTGTGTGTGGAGCGCGACTAAGTGCGCCAATAACCAAATAGAAAAGGGCGTCCATGGGACGCCCTTTTTTGTTACACTGGGGTCGTACCCCTTAGATGCGACGATATTGCCATCCGAAATAAACACCTTAATGACGAAACAATATTGCGCACAAACATCTCTCAAAGTAACAGCATTACCAAGGCGACAAAATTGGAGGAGTCCTAAATGGCACGTACAGCACTCGTTACCGGCGGTTCCCGCGGCATTGGCGCAGCAATTTCCAAGGCGCTCAAAGCCGAAGGATACAACGTTGCGGCCACCTATGCAGGGAATGACGAAGCCGCCGCGAAATTCACCGAAGAAACCGGCATCAAGACCTACAAGTGGAACGTCGCCGATTATGACGAATCCAAAGCGGGCATCGAAAAGGTCGAGGCCGAGGTTGGCCCCATCGATGTCGTTGTCGCCAACGCAGGCATCACCCGTGATGCACCTTTCCACAAAATGACACCCGATCAGTGGAAAGACGTGATCGACACCAACCTGACCGGCGTATTCAACACTGTGCACCCTGTCTGGCCCGGCATGCGCGAGCGCAAATTTGGCCGTGTCATCGTCATCAGCTCGATCAACGGCCAGAAAGGTCAGTTCGCTCAGGTGAACTATGCTGCGACCAAGGCGGGCGATCTGGGCATCGTTAAATCTCTGGCGCAGGAAGGCGCGCGGGCAGGCATCACGGCCAACGCGATCTGCCCCGGTTATATTGCAACCGAGATGGTGATGGCGGTGCCCGAAAAGGTACGCGAATCGATTATTGGCCAGATCCCCGCCGGTCGTCTGGGCGAACCAGAAGAGATTGCACGCTGCGTGACCTTCCTGGCCTCGGACGAATCTCAGTTCATCAACGGCTCGACCATCTCGGCCAACGGCGCCCAGTTCTTCGTCTGATCTGCAATCAGAATTGTGAAAACGGGCCGGTCCATTAGGGCCGGCCCATCCTTATCCCGTAAGATCGCGCGCGCTGCGATCAGCGGGAACCCAATACCCAATTCCACAACTGCCGGACCACCTTGCCACGCTCTTCATGCGCGCGCAGGATCGCCACTTGGGCGGCGGGATTTGTTGTCATCTCGATCATGGTAGCCGCCTTTCAATTCAGTTTTGCTTGACCTGATGTGAATATGAAGGTCACCTATGATCATGACAAACGAAGTTTCCTGAACCTTCAGTTAAGAATTTCTCGACCATGAGTGATTATCTGCCCCCACTTACCGCGCTTCGAGCTTTTGATGCCGCGGCCCGGCACATGTCCTTCGCGAAAGCGGCGGAAGAGCTGCACGTGACGCCAGCGGCCCTGTCCTTTCAGATCAAATCGCTTGAGGAGCATCTGGGTCGCCCTCTGTTCCGCCGTCTGAACCGTGCTGTGGAACTGACTGATGCGGGCCGCGCCCTGGCCCCCGGCGCGGCAGAGGGCTTTGCCACATTGCAAAGCGCGTGGCGTGCTGTACGCAGGCAGGAGGATGACACCGGATTGACCGTCACCGCAGGTCCGGCACTGACTGCAAAGTGGCTCGCACCTCGCCTTTACGAATTCGCCCGTGCACATCCGGAAATCGACCTGAAATTCTCGGCCACATTGCGCAACATGGATCTGGAGCGAGATGATGTGGATGTTGCCATCCGATTTGGCAATTCCGCCGATGAGGGGCTGTATTCCGTACCTGTAAGAAAAGAGTGGCTGACCCCGGTCATGACCCCGGAGCTAGCGGAGCAATTCACCACGCCAGACAGCCTGCGCGACGCACCGTTGATCCACGACGATTCGATCAATTTTCTGACCCCGCCCTGCGACTGGCCTGCCTGGTTCCGCGCTGTGGGTATCGATTTTATCCCCACTCATGGGGCGCATTTTTCCAACGCAGATCACGCGATTGACGCCGCTGTCGCCGGCGTTGGTGTCGCCCTTGGACGGCGCGCCATGATCCTCAAGGACTTGACCGAGGGTCGGCTGGTTGCCCCCTTCAAGGTCGCGCTGGAAACGCAGGGCCGGTTCCGGTTCCTGTGCCTTCCGGGGGCCGAAAAACGTCCTCAGATCTCAGCATTTCGGGATTGGTTCCTGACCGAGATTGAAAAGACCGCGCATATTTCGGATGAATTCGACATTATTCCGATCGAAGAGGTTTCCGGATCATGACCAAAACGCGCGCAACAGCCATCGGCTTTGGGGCCGTACTATTATGGGCTTTGCTGGCGCTTTTGACCGTCGGCTCTGCACCCACACCGCCATTGCTGTTGAACACGATCTGCTTTTCGATTGGTGGGGCACTTGGGTTGATTTGGACAGCCGCAACCGGTGGGTTTAGCGGGTTGAAACAGGTCCCCTGGACGACCTACCTGTTCGGTTCATTGGGTCTGTTCGGGTATCACGCATTGTATTTTTCAGCCCTGCGTATGGCCCCCGCGGCCGAGGCCGGGTTGATTGCCTATCTCTGGCCCCTTCTTATCGTTCTGTTTTCCGGCCTGCTGCCGGGCGAGCAGCTTCGCACTGGTCACTTGATCGGGGCATGCCTTGGCTTTGTTGGGGCTGCTTTGATCATCACCGGAGGCGGGAGCGCCGGTTTTCAGGCACAACACCTGCCGGGATATGCATTGGCCCTGCTTTGCGCCCTGACATGGTCAGGCTATTCGGTTTTGTCGCGCAAATTGGGGGGTACACCGACCAGTTCGGTTGCGGTCTTTTGTCTGATGGCTGCGATGGCTTCGGGTCTGCTGCATCTGGCCATAGAAGACACCGTGCTGCCCGACACGACACTGGGGTGGTTATCGGTATTGGCACTTGGCCTCGGGCCCGTTGGACTGGCCTTTTATGTATGGGATATCGGGGTAAAGCAGGGTGATATTCAAATGCTCGGGACCTCATCTTATGCGGCCCCGCTTTTGTCGACACTTGCTTTGGTGATGGCCGGGATCGCTGCCCCATCCTGGGGGCTGGCGATCGCGGCCTTTCTGATTACCGGCGGGGCCTTGATCGCGGCCCGTTCCAGTTTGAAATCTTAAGCAGACAGTCGCTCGATCTCTTCCTTCAGCTTGAGCTTCTGTTTCTTCAGCTGGGCTATGTGGAGATCATCGATGCCTGGCGAGCGTTGGGCTTGTTCTACTTCTAGACCGAGAGATTCGTGCTTTTTCTTCAGTTCTGTCAGATGTGCGCTCACGCTCATTGCGATCCTCCTTTTATACGTGTCTGAATGTCACGTAAGAAGTTGATCACATCGTTTCCACCCTGTCACGCTGCAGACGCACAGAATCTGAAACAAATCCGACAAAATCGGCTGGACATTGCCGGTCGTCGTCAAAACCCGGGCAGGGCAGCGGCCTTCCGGAGCACGGCCGAAACTGCATCCGTATAGCTTTCGCCGTCTTTTTCGTGACGTTCACCCGCGTGCACAATCAAAGGTGGGTGGAGGCGAAATGCCGCACGCCCTCCTTTGCGGGCGCGCAGAATGATCAGCTCAGCCTCTCGCCCTGTCCGTGGGCTTAGCGGCAACAACTCTACCGATCCCAGCAACCCCTGGCACGCTGCCAGCATGTCGGGCAGTCGATCGGCTTTCTGGATCATGTGCAGGTACCCTTTTGGCGCAAGGCGTTTGGCAGCCACTGCAATCCAGTCGGCCAACTGGGTGTCTTCGCTCAGGGCCACACTTCGTCCCGCATCCTTTGCAGGGCTATGCGCCCCCGCCCGATAATAGGGCGGATTCGCAATGACGTGATCGAACTGGCGCTGCCGAAACGCCTCAGGCAAAGCGGTCAGATCAGCTTGGACAACTTCCAGCTCTATCCGGTTGATTTCCGCATTTCTGCGGGCCAATTCCGCATAGGCGGGCTGTAGCTCGATACCTGTCAGATGCAGACCGGGCACTCGGGAGGACAAGCAAAGAATGGCAGCCCCTGCGCCGCACCCCAGCTCCAACACGGACTGACCTGCGCTGGCCGGAACGGATGCGGCAAGCAATACCGGGTCGACCCCGGCACGATAACCCGACTGAGGTTGCAGCAATCGAACCCTGCCCCCCAAGAAATCATTGCAGCTGAGTTCACTATCGGAAAACCGGGTCATCGGCCCAGCGGAATTTCATTGTCGCGCATCACACGTTCGGCACGGGTCAGGTCTTCGGCGCGAACCATCAGTCGGCGGGGAAAGATTCCGATCCCACCTTCGAGGATGCTCATATTTACGTCCATCTGAAAGCAGTCTATATCCTCGCCTTCAAGGAGAGCGGATGCAAAGGCCAGGATCGTCGGATCGGTACTGCGCAATAGTTCTTTCATGGGGATGGATGTAAGGGCAAGGCGGGGCGGAAGTCGAGCCTTGTATCAGGAGAATGATGACCGTCGGCATGATCTCAAAACCGCATGAGCGCCTCGCTGATATATTGGCGGGTGAAATGGAGGCTGTGAATACGTTGATCCGCACCCGGATGGCGTCGGACCATGCCCCACGTATCCCCGAAGTGACCCAGCATCTGGTCGAGGCGGGCGGAAAGCGCCTGCGGCCGATGCTGACATTGGCAGCCGCGCGGCTGTTTGGCTATTCGGGCGAGCACCATGTACGCCTTGCTGCCACGGTCGAGTTCATCCACACCGCCACCCTTCTGCACGACGACGTTGTGGATGAGAGCGCCCAACGGCGCGGTCGCCCAACTGCAAATCTACTTTGGGACAACAAATCCAGTGTGCTGGTCGGTGATTACCTGTTTTCCCGCAGCTTCCAATTGATGGTCGAAACGGGTTCGCTGCGGGTTCTGGATATCTTGGCCAATGCCTCAGCAACCATCGCCGAAGGCGAGGTACTGCAAATGACCGCAGCAACCGACCTACGTACAGATGAAAGCGTTTACCTTCAGGTCGTGCGCGGCAAGACGGCGGCATTGTTTTCAGCCGCGACCGAGGTAGGCGGCGTGATCTCAGGTGCCTCGGAAGAGCAGGTCAAAGCGCTTTTCGACTATGGCGATTCACTGGGCATCGCGTTCCAGATTGCCGATGACCTGCTGGATTATCAGGGCGACAGCAAAGCGACCGGGAAGAATGTTGGCGATGACTTCCGTGAACGGAAGCTGACACTGCCCGTCATCAAAGCCGTGGCGCAATCCACGCCGGAAGAACGCGCTTTCTGGGAGCGTACGATCGAAAAGGGCCGCCAACAGGACGGGGATCTGGATCAGGCGCTGGGTCTGATGGACAAATACACAACGCTTGAAAAAACCCGACAGGACGCTTTGGGTTGGGCGAATAAGGCAAAGGCATCTTTGGATGTTCTGCCCGATCATGAGATTCGCAGCCTGTTGCGCGAATTGGCCGATTACGTGGTTTCTCGTCTCAATTGAGCTGTGTGGCGCGGCACCACCAATCAGGATGGGCTGCGGCGATCTCATAGGCCGCAAAATGCGCATCTTTCATTGTGGGGTATAGGGCAAAACAGGTCGAGCCGGATCCCGACATGCGCGTCACAAGGGCACGATTGGTCATGTTCAACTCGTCCAGAACCTGCTCGATCTCACGTGCAACACCCATGGCAGGTACCTGTAAGTCATTGCGTTGATCACGCAACCACAGAGCACAGGCTTCAGCGTCTTCAAAATCAGGGAGCAGCTCAGGCATCGGCGGATTGTCTCGGGACGCCAGCGCGTTGAAAACGGTACCTGTCGGCACCGGCACATTCGGGTTGACCAACAGTGCGGGTAGGTTCGGAAGGTTTACCGCCGCCAAACGATCGCCAATGCCTTGCATTCTGATCGCCCGGTTTTCGAGACAAACGGGCACATCTGCCCCCAGTGACAACGGCAGGTCAGGCGGGATGTCACGGCCCAGACCGCCCAGCATATTCAGCGTGGCGGCCGCATCCGATGACCCACCCCCAATACCTGCTCCGTGGGGCAGAGATTTGGTTAGGTCGATATGCCCGGTCCAACCGACACCTTCGGCCGCTTTCCAGACCAGGTTACGGCTGTCCATGGGCACGCCTTCAGCAAACTCCCCACTCACGTCCATAGTCAGCTCGGGGCCGGGTGTGAATGTCAACTGATCGCCGAGATCAGCAAAAACCACTAACGAATCCAACAGGTGATAACCGTCCTTACGACGTCCGGTCACATGCAGGGTCAGGTTGATCTTGGCGGGCGCAAACGCCTTAATTTCCATTTGCGACTTTCAAAGGTTCCGCACCTTCTTCGGCCAGAACGGCACTTAGTCCGACCTCGATCTTGCGTCGAATGCGATCTGGGTCAGCCTCGCCATCTGTGTCTTCGGGGTCAACAAAGGACAGCGCCCGCTTCCATTGGAACTCGGCCTCGCGCGCACGTCCAACAGCCCAATAGACATCCCCCAGATGATCATTGACGACCGGATCAACAGGCATCAGCTCGACCGCGCGCTCCATATGCTCGACCGCTTCTTCGTAACGACCCAGACGGAACAGAACCCAACCCAGACTGTCCACGATGTAGCCGCTATCCGGGCGGGCTTCGACCGCGCGTTGGATCATGTCCAGCGCTTCATCCAGCTTTTCTTTCCGTTCTACCAAAGAATAGCCCAAGTAGTTCAGCACCTGCGGCTGATCCGGATTCAACTCCAGCGCCCGGCGGAAATCGGTTTCAGCCTGATCCCATTGCTTCAGCCGCTCGTGGCTTATGCCGCGCGCGTAGTGCAGGAACCAATTCCCACCTGCCTGACTGTCCGTCAAAGCAATCGCAGTGTCATAAGAGGCAACCGCAGCCGCATAGTTTTCCTGACGACGCTGAAGATCTGCCAGAGAAACATGCACGCTGGGCAAATCAGGGTTTTGCAGCGCCAGGTTTTGCAGAACTTCGATGGCCGCATCGGTTTTTCCGGATTTATCCAGGATTTCGGCCCGTCCAAGTTCTGCGGCATGGTGGTCATTGCTGCCTGCCGGGACCATACGATAGGCGGCAACAGCCAGATCATACTGTTGCAGCTTGTCCAGCAATTCCGCGCTCAGCAGAATGGCGTCCACGTGGTCAGGGCGCAGAAAGCTCGCCAGTCGCGCGTAAAGCAGGACGTAGTCAGCCGAAGCCTCGCTGTTCAATGCGGCACCAACGGTAAAGAATATTTCCGCCATGCCATCCAGCGCAGAGCCCGCATGGGTGAACGGAAGCGTCTCGCCCGCGGTCAATTGGCCGGTATAGGCTTCAATGGTCGGATCGCTACCGGAAACAAACACATCGTCCAGAAATCGAATGGCGTCTTCGTTGCGATCCAGCTGTGACAGCACCTCTGTACGGGCCAGCGCGGCCCGACGCGAGAACCGCGCAACCGCGTCGTTATTATCCGCAAATATCACCTCGGCACCTTCGAAATCGCCGATAGAGGCCAATGCCATGGCTTTGTGATACAGCGCAAATTCCCTGAGGCCTTCCTGCGTGGCCACGGCATCGAACTGCTCCATGGCCTTTGTCATTTCACCTTGCCCCAGATGGGCCCATGCGATCATCAGTCCATCAACTAAAGGACCGATCCCCTGCGTTTCAGGGTCACGCGCCAGAAGTTCGTCAAACTTGCCGTCAGCAATCAAATTGGCCGAAATCGCCATGCGCGCGGCCTGACTGGGAAGGTTGGCTTCCTCGATCTGCTTTGCAACAGGCAAAGCACGGGCAATTTCCCCCAGCGCAAGGCGGGCGACAACAACGCTTTCCAAGAGCAGCGCGTTTTCCGGATCAAACCTGAGAGCCTGGGCGTAGTATCTTTCCGCCGCAGAATAGTCGCTTTCGTAGATCGCCTGACGCCCGGCCAGATATGAACCGGCACCCGAATCCGAATAGGCCGGAACTGCGACCGACGACATGAGCAGCACGGACAATGCCGCGCGACGAACCAGGGAAACCACCGAAATCCTGCCTTACTATCGTTGACTGACGGTTAAGCTAGGGCTTCGGTCGGCAAGAGGCAATGGCAGAGCCTTCACGACCCTGCCATTGCCGGTTTTTTGCTTACATGTTCGGATAGTTTGGTCCGTCGCCCCCCTGCGGTGTGGTCCAAGTGATATTCTGGCTTGGATCCTTGATGTCGCAGGTTTTGCAGTGAACGCAGTTCTGGAAGTTGATGACGAATCGCGGACCGTTGTCATCCTCGACCATTTCGTACACGCCTGCCGGGCAATAGCGCTGCGCCGGTTCGTCGAACTTGGGCAGGTTGACCTTGACCGGGATATCCGGGTCCGTCAGGCGCAGGTGGCAGGGCTGGCTTTCCTCGTGATTGGTTGCCGCAAAGGACACGTTGGTCAGACGGTCAAAGGACAGCGTGCCATCGGGCTTGGGATAATTGATCGGCTTGTGCTTGCTGGCTTCCTCGGTCGACTGGGCATCGTTCTTGCCATGTCCCAGCGTACCAAAGAGCGAAAAGCCCAATGTGTTGGTCCACATGTCCAGACCACCCAGCACCAGCGAAGGGATCATGCCCCACTTGGACCACATCGGCTTGACGTTGCGCACCTTCTTCAGGTCCTTGCCAATTGCGCCATTGCGGACATCGGCCTCGTAAGCGGTCAGCTCATCGCCTGAACGGTCAGCCTTGATCGCGTCATAAGCAGCCTCAGCCGCGGCCTTGCCCGACAGCATCGCGTTGTGGTTGCCCTTGATGCGCGGCACGTTGACCATGCCCGCAGAACAGCCCAGCAGCGCCACGCCCGGTGCCACCAGCTTGGGCATCGATTGAAGGCCGCCTTCGGTGATCGCACGGGCACCGTAAGCCACGCGCTTGCCGCCTTTCAGCAGCTCGGCCACCATCGGGTGATGCTTGAAGCGCTGGAATTCCATGTAGGGGTACAGGTGCGGGTTCTTGTAGTTCAGGTGAACCACAAAGCCGACATAGACCTGATTGTTTTCAAGATGATAGATGAACGACCCGCCGCCTGCGTTGCCGCCCAGAGGCCAGCCCATTGTGTGCGTGACCGTACCTTCCTTGTGCTTTGCCGGATCGATCTCCCAGATCTCTTTCATGCCGACGCCGTATTTCTGCGGCTCTTTGCCGGCAGACAAGTCGTATTTGGCGATGACTTCCTTGGACAGTGAGCCGCGCACACCTTCCGACAGGAAAACGTATTTGCCGTGCAATTCCATACCCGGCTCGGTGTTGGGGCCATAAGAGCCGTCCGCTTCCAGACCAAAGACACCGGCCACTACGCCTTTGACTTCACCGTTATCGCCGTAAACCAGTTCGGAACAGGCCATGCCGGGGAAGATTTCCACGCCCAGTTCCTCGGCCTGCTCGGCCATCCAGCGGCAAACATTGCCCATCGAAACGATGTAGTTGCCATGGTTGTTCATCAGCGGCGGCATCGGGAAGTTGGGGATGCGGATTTTACCTGCCTCGCCCAGCATGTAGAAATTGTCTTCATGCACCGGCACGTTCAGCGGAGCACCCTTAGCATTCCAATCCGGGATCAAAGCATCCAGCCCGCAGGGATCGAGAACTGCGCCAGACAGGATATGAGCGCCCACTTCCGAGCCCTTTTCCAGAACGACAACGTTCAGATCCGCATCCAGCTGTTTCAGACGAATGGCCGCCGACAGGCCCGCAGGACCTGCGCCTACGATCACCACGTCATATTCCATTGCTTCGCGTTCAATCTCGGCCATCGCGGGCTCCCTAGCTTACTTTCCGAATTGGCGCTGTCACTGCAGGATCTGCGCAATTTTGTTTCACGGCTGATTACATGGTCAGTAAGACTTTGGTCAATCGAAACACGGCGTAACAAGGGCGCTATTCGACACATCAGTCCTCTGGTGCATCACCCATCAGGTATCTGGGGCCGCTACCATGGGATTTTGCCCTGTCATCGGGGTTATAAAGCTTGCATTTCGGCAAGCTGAGGCACCCACACCCGATGCAGCCGTCCAGATTGTCGCGCAATCGCATCAGGGTATCGATTCGCTGGTCCAGATGAGTGCGCAACCGCACGCTTATGGCTTTCCAATCTTGTGGTGTCGGTGTTCGCTTTCCCGGCAAGCCCGACAAGACCTCGCGAATTTCAGGCAAGGTCAGGCCGAACTGCTGTGCGATCATGACAAAACTCAGCCGCCGGATATCCGCCCGCTGGTAACGTCGCTGCCCACCCGCATTGCGCCAGGGCGCAATCAAACCCTGTGCTTCGTAATACCGGATCGCTGAAACGGCCAACCCCGTACGTCGGGCCAATGCCCCGATTGCCAACCCTTCTGAAACAGCCATGTCGCCCTCGAAGAAATACCTTGACCTAAAGTTAGGTTTAGAAATTACGGTGAGTCGAAACAAGCCAAAAAAAGGAGATCCCATGATGGCAACGCTTGAACATACCAATTTCACTGTCAGCGACCCACAGGCCTCGGCCGCCTGGATGCAGCAGGTCTTTGGCTGGAAAACACGGTGGGAAGGACCCGCAATATCAGGCGGATACACGGTGCATGTCGGATCGGCCCACACCTATCTTGCGCTTTACAAACCAGATGCGCCGAAACCATTGGTCGAAAGCAGCTACGATATCGTCGGCGGGCTGAATCATGTTGGTGTTCTGGTCGAAGATATCGATGCAACCGAGGCCAAGGTGCGCAAGGCCGGGTTCGAACCCCATAATCATGCCGATTACGAACCGGGGCGTCGGTTCTATTTCAGGGATGACAACGGCATCGAGTTTGAAGTGGTTCAATATGATTGAGATGCTGTGGCTCTGCACGCCTTCAAAGCGATGGTGCAAGGGTGGGCAACCGGACCATCGCCATAGGCCACACCCGAAACAATCCCAGCGGCGCAATGTTGCAAATTGATCGCTGCACCTGCTGACACCCCTTGCAATTCACGTGGTATTTGGGTCAGGTAATCGTCAACCTAGGACTCGCCCCGACGCTTCTGTGCGGCGGGGCGAGTCAGTTTATGCGTGGACGTAGAGAGTATGGAAAAGATCCCGATGACGCCTGCGGGCAATGCCGCACTCGCAGCTGAGCTGAAGAACCTCAAATCCGTCGAACGCCCTGCGATCATCGAAGCCATCGCATCGGCGCGAGAACTTGGCGACCTGAAAGAAAACGCCGAATATCATTCAGCCCGCGAAAAGCAGGGGTTTATCGAAGGTCGCATCAAGGAACTGGAAGGTATCCTGTCACTGGCGGATGTAATTGACCCGGCAAAACTGTCTGGCGCGATCAAGTTTGGCGCAAAGGTTACATTGGTTGACGAGGATACCGACGAAGAAAAGACGTGGCAGATCGTCGGTGAATATGAAGCCAATATCGAAGCCGGCCTTTTGAATATCAAATCCCCCATCGCCCGCGCCCTGATCGGCAAGGACGAAGGTGACAGTGTCGAGGTGCGCACCCCTGGCGGCGTGCGCTCTTATGAAATTCTGAGTATCAAGTACGCCTGACCGGAGCGCATGTAATGTCGGGGCCCAAACCTGACCCGGAAACTGAAAGACCGACTTCGCTGGGCATCTATGACCGCCCAAAGGCACCGTCTGTCACCGAGATTGAGATTGCCGCACTGGTGCTCAGCCTGATTTGGCTGGTGGTGTCGGTTGTTTTTCTGGTGTTGCCAGATAAGGCGCAGAGCGGTGGTTTTGTTGTCACCTTTCTGGCCGTTTTCATGCCTGTGGCGATGATCTGGGTCGCGGCCACTGCCATGCGTGCCAGCCGCGTGATGCGCGAGGAAAGCGCGCGGCTGCAAACTGCGATTGATGCGATCCGTCAGGCTTATGTGGCGCAGCAGCAGCGCGCATCCAGCACCTACGAACCTACGGTAGCAAAGAAACTGGATGAGATCGCAGCCGCGACGCGAAAAACCGAAAGCGCGCTGGCAACATTTTCGACCAAGCGCACAACGCCCCCTTACGCCCCTGCAAAACCACTCGTTGCGGGTGCTCAAACCTCGCTTGAACTGGGCACATCTGCGGAAGAAATTGCGCCACCGCTGAGCACCGATATCTTTATCCGCGCCTTGAACTTCCCGGAAACTCAGAATGACACCGAAGGGTTCAATGCCCTGCGCGTGGCGCTGAAAGACCGCAAGACGGCGCAGATCGTGCAAGCCTCGCAGGATGTTCTTACACTGCTCAGCCAGGAAGGCATCTATATGGACGACCTGCGCCCTGACATGGCCCGGCCCGAAATCTGGCGTCAGTTCGCGCAGGGCGCGCGGGGTCGCGCTGTCGCCTCGCTGGGGGGTGTACGCGACCGGTCCTCGCTGGCGCTGACAGCTGCGCGGATGAAACAGGATCCCATTTTTCGCGACGCCGCCCATCATTTTCTTCGCCGCTTCGACAAGATGATGGCCGAGTTCGAGCCCACCGCAAGCGATGCAGAACTGAGCGCGTTGGGTGAGACCCGCACCGCGCGGGCGTTCATGTTGCTGGGGCGCGTGGCCGGGACGTTTGATTAATCAGGCAAAACGATCCAAGACATCTTGGTCGCGCTGCTGAAACCAAACACGTAACTTAAAGGCCCGGTTTTTTCTTCCCCCACAGGCCAAAATCCTTCGCGCTCATATAAAGCGCGGGCGCGGGGGTTTGTGTCGATAACGTCAAGCTGAACCACTGACATGTTTTGTTTCCGCGCTTCACACTTAACGGCATCCAGCAAGGCAGTACCAACCCCTTTGCCACGCGAGCCCGCGGCCACAAATATGCCATCCATCTGAAACACGCCGGGTTTCAGTTCGCGCTCCAAAATACTGAGGATGAGGGCGCGCCAAATGGCCCCAAGCCAGCCATAGACCTTTGCTAGGTCTGACATTCCGCCTCCGGCCAATGCACCATCGCGTGTCTTGAAACCTGCAAGCCCCAAAATCCGGTTTTCCTTGTCCCGTGCAACAAGCGCGAAATCCGGGTTCAACGAAGTTTCGAAGAAAGCCAGCCCCTTTTCATCCGGACCCATGACTTTGTTCAGTTTCGCCGAAAATGCCTGCCAGAACAGGGTCGCCACCAGTGGGCGTTCCGCATCAGAAAAACCGCGTGAGATCGTGATTTTCACAACCCAAAACTGCCATACGGGATAAACCGAACCATATCACCCGGTTGGATATGCCGGGCACCATCTTCTATTTCGACCAGCCCTTCGGCCCAGCTGAGCCCGCTGATCCGGCCCGATCCTTCTGACTTGAAGACTTCAACCCGGCCTTCCCGTATGCGCGCGCGCAGGTATTCGCGGCGGCCCGGTTTCTTGCGCTTTTCAAAGGCAGCGGGCACTTCGAACCCTTGCGGCTCGATCCAGCCTTCGCCAGACATCAGGCCCAGCGCCGGTCGCGCAAAGATCAAGGTGCAGACCAAGGCGGCAACGGGATTGCCGGGCAGTCCAAAGACTGGGGTTCCGGACCACAACCCCAAAGCCAGAGGGCGACCGGGTTTCAAGGCGATCCGCCAGTGTTGCATCGCCCCCGCCTGGCGCAGCAAGGCAGATACGTGGTCTTCGTCACCAGCAGATGCGCCACCACTCGTCAGTATCACATCTGCCTGTTCCGCAGCCTGATCCAGCCGTTCCCGCAGGGCGTCCCGATCATCTGAAACACGCCCCATATCCACAGGTACAAACCCCAGCCATTCGACCAGAGACAACAGCATCGGGCGGTTGGCGTCGAATATCTGACCCGGTCCGGCGCACTCTCCGGCGTCGATCAGTTCATCGCCGGTCGATACCACGGCGACACGCAGCGGTTTGCGCACCTTCACCTCGGCAATGCCCAAAGCGGTGAGCAGCGCAAGGTCAGCCGGTGTCAATCGGCGCCCTGTAGGCAGGGCCAGATCGCCTGCGGCCACATCCTCGCCCGCTTGCCTGGTATTTGCCCCCTTTTTCAGCGGGCCGTGGAATGCGATATGCCCGTCTTTAACTGTGACATCCTCTTCCAGAATAACCGTATCCACCCCGTCAGGCAGCGCGGCGCCCGTCAGAACGCGCACTGCCTGACCCGCGGGAACATCACCGTCGAACGGGATACCGGCTGCTGCACGCCCATCGACCAGCGGCAGGACCTGTGGCCCATCTGAAACCGGACCAGCGAACCCGAACCCATCCACGGCTGTATTCGGCTGCGGCGGGTTGGAACGTTGGGCTGTCACATCTTCTGCCAGAATGCGCCCACTCGCCTTATTCAGCGCGACCACCTCGACCGAGGTAATCGGATGCAACCTGTCGCGCAAATAGGCTAAGGCGTCATCAACCGGCGTCCACTCCACACCCGCTGGCAGCGCAAAACAATCGTTGCGCAATGGTGGCGGGACTATGTTCGGCTTTTTCTGAGTCACACCCAATATCCAGCCTTCCTCTGCCGCTGAAACATCTAATTGCGCTTTCAACTCCTGCTCTGTCAAACGCGACAGAGTCAAGGCGATCAGTTCGACCTGCCAAGCATCCTTGATCCGCCCGTCCGGTGGCGCACCCAAGGTGAGCGACGGCCAGATTTCCACAAAGGCGATGGGTCTATCCAACGACTCGAACGGCCAGACCGCGACTTGTCCGGCAAAGCGATGGCGGAGCCTGCTCAGAACTGGAAGCCCCATCATCACCTGCCCACCGACCGCGCCTGCACCCGCCATCTGCCAGCAGGTGAAACTGCCTTTTGCCAAGGCTTCAACCGCACGACGGTCGGAAAACGGATTGGAATAGCCCGTCTTGGTTCGCGGCAAACCATCAATGTCACGCCCGAGGCCATTCATCCAAAATGGGCCTCTTCCTCCGAATTGTCGATTGATCCGGCCTGCCAAGTCAAAACGATTGTTCGTTTTCGGACCGTCCTCGACATGTTGTTCGAACCAGTCCCACAAGGTCAAGGGGTCATCCGTTCCGGTGATCGCGCGGGCAAAGCCCTTCGGGTATCCAAAAGGGAAATCGAACCCCAGAAACAGGCGGCGACCTGCCTTTAGTTCGGTGCGGATCAGGGCATCCAGCCACGCCTCGGCAAGCGCCCGGTTGCGTAGGTATTCAGGTTCCTGTGCCTGCCCTTCACGCACAATACAGACCCAGATCGCGTCTTTGCGCGGCGTTGGTCCGGTGTCATTTCCACCAGACCAGTCCACCATGGCAAAGGTCTGGAACGGGGTCACAAACCGACCTCATCCAATATGAAGTCCGCGATCCTGACTGTGTCGTTCAGGTCGAAAACCGGACGATCCAGTTCCAGCGCCGTGTCGCTGGCAACGGCACGAATAGTTTCGTTTTCAATCGCAATCAGAGGATTTCCCGCCTCGGCGCGAAACGCCTCGATCTTTGGGTGGCCTTCCCGCTTGAAGCCTTCAACCAGCACCAGATCAACCGGTGAAAGCCGCGCCAGCAGTTCGCCCAATGGCGGCTCGGGTGCGCCGCGCAGCTCCTGCATCAAGGCGACGCGCTGCCCCGACGCAAGCAACACCTCGCTGGCGCCAGCAACGCGGTGACGATGACTGTCCGTGCCCGGCTGATCCACATCGACGCCGTGATGCGCGTGCTTGACGGTTGAGACGGCAAAGCCCCGCCCCGTGATCTCGGCCACCAGCCGTTCCATCAGCCCTGTTTTGCCTGCGTTTTTCCAGCCAGTGACGCCGTAGACTCTCATACCTGCTCCAACAATGTCCGGGCGCGGTCCAAATCGTCAGGCGTATTGACGTTGAAGAACGGATCAAACGGGTCAGCCTGGAACAAAGCCTCGCGCCCGTCGTGTTTATCAGTCCACAGCACGACCTTGCGCAACCCGTCCGTCAGAGCCGCCCGCAGATCATCGCGCAGAGCCACAGGCCAGAGCCCAAAGGTCGGGTGCCGGTTGACGCGCCTGCCGCCACCGGACTTCAGCGCTTCGTCGCCCGTTCGCGGAGTAGTGGCCAAGACCAGAGGATGCGCCTGCCCCGCTGCCGCCTCTTGCAGACGCGCCACCAGATCACGCGGGAAGAACGGAGTATCTGCGGCAGCCGTCACGATGCTGTCGGCCCCCTGATCTGCCGCCCAATCTAGCCCCGCCAAAACGCCGGCCAAAGGGCCAGCGAAGCCTTCAATTGTGTCAGGAAGAACAGGTAGCGTCAGATCGCTGAAACGCTTGGGGTCACCATTTGCGTTCAGGGCCAAACCATCGACTTGAGGAGACAGCCGATCAACGACATGGGACAGCAGGGTCTGCCCGCCAACCTTCAACAGGCCTTTATCACCACCACCCATCCGGGTGGCCTGCCCGCCTGCGAGGATAACGCCGAGAGGTTTTCTGTTTTCATCACTCATTGGCTACTCTTCCGCCGGTGTTTCCTGTCTTCGGCCACAACCGTCGACGGGTCCACATCACGAACCAACCGTTCCTCACCGGAAAGACAAACAAAGCGCTGTCCGCGCATCCGACCGATCAGCGTAAGGCCGACCTCACGCGCGATCTCGACACCCCAGGCGGTAAAGCCGGAACGGGACGCCAACACGGGAATGCCCATCATCGCCGTTTTGATCACCATCTCGGATGTCAGGCGACCGGTGGTGTAAAGGATCTTGTCCTCTGCCGAAGCACCCTCGGACAGCATCCAGCCTGCGATCTTGTCGACAGCGTTATGGCGACCCACGTCTTCCATATAAACCAGCGGGCGGTTTTCGCGGCACAGTACAGTCCCATGAATTGCCCCGGCCTCAAGATAAAGCGACGGGGTGCGGTTGATCTTGGCCGCCAGTTCGTAAAGCCACGAGGTCCGCACCTGCACTTGTGGCAGTTGAACGCCCTCAAGGCCCTCCATCATGTCCCCGAACACCGTTCCCACAGCGCAGCCACTGGTGCGTGTCTTTTTCTTCAGCTTGTCTTCGTACGAAGTCGCGCGTGCGGTGCGGACAACAACGGTTTCAAGATCATCATCGTAATCGACACGGGTAATCTCATCATCAGCCAGCAACATGCCCTGATTTCGCAGAAAACCCAGCGCCAGGTACTCGGGATAATCGCCAATGGTCATCGCCGTCACAATTTCCTGCGCGTTGAGGAAGATCGTCAGTGGGCGCTCTTCAACCACTGAAATCTGACTGACCTCGCCATTCTGGTCCACCCCCTCGACCGCACGGGTCAGGCGGGCCGCGCCCGGATCAGGAGCGATTACATAGTCTGACACGTCGGTTTCGGTGACCAATTGCAACCCCTCCACAAGACCGATACTGCTGCTGGCGTCACCATAGGATTTAGCCATGGCCTCTGCCACATCCAAGTCATACTTCTGGAAAGGTTTTCGCGACGGCACACCGTTTGTCTTCGTGGCTGTGCCTTTTGGTCTGTTGTTCGGTGTCTTCTCGACAGAAGCCGGGTTGAATATCGTGCAGACCATCGCCTTTTCCATCACCGTTTTTGCAGGCGCTGCGCAGTTTACAGCTCTGCAACTTCTGCAGGATGAAACGCCGACAATCATCGTTTTGATCTCAGCCCTGGCAGTGAACCTGCGGGTTGCGATGTATTCCGCATCACTGACGCCGTTTCTGGGTGCCGCGCCCTTGTGGCAGAGAGCATGTGCGGCTTACCTGATCGTTGATCAGTCTTACGCCTGTTCAATCGCGCAGTTCGAAAAAGAGCCTGATCTGACGATCCCCCAGCGAATGGCCTATTTCCTGGGTTCGGTCACTCCGATCACACCGCTGTGGGTTTTGGGAACCTGTCTGGGTGCCGTGCTGGGTGCTCAAATACCGGAAAGTTGGGCGCTGGACTTTGCCCTGCCGATCACCTTTCTGGCGATGATTGGGCCAATGATGCGTACGCTGGCCCATGTCATCGCCGCCCTGGTCGCCATTGTTGTTGCCCTGCTGACCGTGAGTGTGCCGTTCAATCTGGGCCTGCTGATCGCGGGCGCAGCAGGGATGATGGCCGGTGCGCAGGCGGAATTGATGCTAAAGCGGAACACGCTATGAACCAGATCGATCAGACAACAATATGGATCATCATCGCGGGTCTTGCGGTGGGCAGCTATGCTTTGCGCTTTACCTTCATCGGTCTCGTCGGTGATCGCCCGATGCCGCCCTGGTTGTTACGTCACCTTCGATATACAGCCGTGGCCATCCTGCCCGCACTGATCGCGCCGCTGGTGGTTTGGCCTGCAGCCACCGAAGGACAACCGGATATACCCCGTATGTCGGCCGCAGCGGTTGCACTGTCTGTGGGCATTCTAACCAAGAATGTGCTGGCCGCCATCTTTACCGGGGCGGCAACACTTTACATATTGCTGTATTTAGTTGGATGAAGCCGCGTCCAGCTGGTTCAGGCGCGCATTGTTGAACGCCAGTCCCTTTTGCAGGTCCGCGTCGTCGTTTTCACGGTACTCCGCCGTTTGAACGCCTTGCAGCGCTCCAAACTGATCCGACAGTTTGACTGGATAGAATGTGGTCGTGATCTGTTCGAACCCCGGAACCTGCTGCAACAGCTGCGAGGTAGAGTTCGCACAGAATGCACCAGCCACTGGGCCCATCTGCTTGGCCAGTTGCAATGCAATTTCGGCCTGTTGCGGAGTGACCTCGATCGTCTGGATGCGCGCATAATGTGTTTCGCGGGCGTGGCTGCTGCGATACGCACGTTCGACATTCGGGGTAATACCGTACAGCACATCGTTCCTGATCGGTACAACATCCGCCCGGAACGACCCTGCCGGGTCGAAAATAACCCGCTCACTGCCGCTGATCATCAACGACGTATGCGCGCCCGAACCGGTCCGGGTGCTGATCATCGTGTACAAGGTCAGGGTCGATGGCCCCGGATCGCGATAGGAACGGGACGTTATTTCAGTCTGATCCGCTTGCGGGCGCTGTGATGCAGCGCAACCAGCCAGCGTTGCGGCCACAAGGCACGCAGTCAATATCCTGAGCAAAGCCGCCCCCGAATTGCTTACGAGGCGAAAACTGCCAGGAACAGGCACAACAAGGCGATCGCGACCACACACCAGGTGGTGGCTTTGATGAAACCGTTGAAAGTTTTGGTTTGAACGTCGATGTTCATTTCGCCGTGCTTGTATTCAGCCATGAGTCTCAGAATCCCAATTCGCGTGTTTGATTTGTTGGATAATGGAAAACAAAACGCCTGTCACCACGTCATTCGCGCGCAGGGCGCGCTTACTTGAGGACCGAGCATCCGGGATAACCGAACCCCCATCGCCAGGGCAGGCCGCTGCACGGCCCGCCACCGAAACGAACCGCCCCATACATGGCATCCGCGGTGATCGCGTGAATGGTGCGGATCTGGTCAGGTTCCATATCGTAGCGATCCGCGTATTCGTCGGCATACAGATCTCCATGCGCCTTAACACAGGCATGCAGGGCATCATCCGCCGCCAAACGCGCGTCATAGCTTTCCTCGGCCGAATCCGCGCCGCCGGCATTGTGATATGCCCGGTCGTGGATCACACAACAGTTTTCCCAAGGCGGATGTTCTTCAAAAAGCTCGCCAACCTGCGGGAACTGCTTTGCCACCCAGCGCCAGCTTGCGGACAACCCACCCGAACACCCGTCTGTTTCGAATGGTTGCAGCTCGGCGCTTTCGCTCTGGTCCATCAAGGCGCGATGGGCAGGCATTTCGAACCGGCGCATCAAGTCCTGTGCCAAGGCGGCGTGCGGAATAACGAGCAACAGCAGCGAAAGATTAAGGGCTTTCATCGCGCATCGCCTTGGTGTCGACCTGTAATCCGAACGCCGTGGCCAGCCACAACATCAGCCGCTCTGCCGGTCCCATTTCGGCGCGCACGCGCAGAACCTCATTGGCCATAGCCGGGCGATCAGTAATCAGACCATCAACACCCATAGACGCCATTTTAGACATTTGCAGCGGATCGTTCACTGTCCAGACATAGATATCCTTGCCGGCATCGTGAACCTTTCGGATCAGACCCGGCGTCGCCATCCCTGCGTTAACGGCGACAAACTCGCCCTCCAACCCCGACAGATCACCAACGGCTGTGGCCGCCAATACACCCGAACGCCAGTCCGGGCGCAGTTTCTTCATCTTTTGGACAGCCGGGTATTTCAACGACATGGTGGCAACCTCGTCCTGCATCTCCAACTCTTCCACCAGTTTGATCACCCGGTTTTCCAGATCGATATCATGGCCATAGTATTTCAGTTCGATAAGAACCCTGGACTTGCCTTTGGCCGCCTCCAGCACATCACGCAGAGTTGGCGTGCGTTCCGAGGCGTATTCCGGGTCGAACCAGCTGCCGATGTCGATATCGGCCACATCCGCCATTGTGGCATCCCAGACCTTCAGATTAACTCCCGCCAGCTTCATGAAATCGCTGTCATGGGCCACGATGATCACGTCATCCGCAGATTCCTGAACATCGATTTCAACCCAATCCGCGCCGTCCTCGATGGCTTTCAGAACCGAGGCCATCGTGTTTTCCGGCCGCAAGGCCGCAGCACCCCGGTGGCCAATGACCTCGGCATGATCCGGGGCCTGCACACGTTCCAGCAGACTTTGACCTGACCAAAGGCCAATACCCAACGCGGCTAGGGATGCACCCACTGTCACAAATACAGGCGCCCGAATTTTCCAGGGCTCTGGGTGAGCGATCTTTTTTCCGTCTGTATCGAAAAACCCGTCCAGCAAGACGGCCAGCGCGCCCAGCGCCGTTGCTGCCAGAACCAGCCCCGCCAATGACCACAGCCCAGCGACGACAAAACTGAAGGTCAGGGCCAGCTTGAGGTTGCCGCCGTCCTGCACGGGTACGAAAGTAAACAAAAGGCTGGCCACTGCGGCAATCAAAGCGGCGATGACAAGGCGCATCCCCAGCCAAAGGGCAAGCTCGATCTTCAACCGCCCGCGCCTGCCTTCCATATTCTGCGCACTTTGGGCAAACGCCGTTCGGGGCGCAGTTCGTTCGAAAAGGACCAAATGCAGGGCCAGCGCCCAGGCGGACAGGCGGCGGATCAAAAGCCACGCCAGTACAAGAACAACCACTCCGATCAGAAGAGCCGCCACCTTGAAGGCGGGGGGGCGGAAGGTCAGGTAATAGTTGATGTCGTATTCAGTCAGCGTCCACCAAGCGATCAAGCCAGCGACAGCCACGAATGGCAGGGCAAGCAACAGGGCACGCAGGATGAAACGCACGGCAAATCCGAACAACGCCGGGAAACGGGACAGGATCAATGCGAGCGCCGCACTGCCAGCACGCCAGGGATCTTGTTCGCCCATGCGCAGCGACCCGGCCATGACCGAGAACACCAGGACCTCAGCCAGCAGAAACAAGCTCAGAACTACAACAGACGAGATAAACCCGACTGGAGACAGCAGGAACATGGCGATGTCCTGATCGGTCAAGGCCGTCTGGTCAGACAGAGAGACTGCCAGATTGACCGCCAGCGCCACCCCTGGCGCAATCAACGCCACAAGCAGCAATCGGACAACGATATAGATAGGCACAAAAACCCGACGCCGGGCCCAGGCCCCCGCGTAGGCATGTGTTACGGCATGGAAATATCTGCTCACGCGGTCGCCTCCGAACTGATACATTCATTCAAAGGCGCGCAAACGTGAATTGCAAGTCAGCTGTCTTTCAGGTCTGCAGCTAGGCGGAACCCGATGCGGTTGGCTGGCTTGTCTTCAACCGATTTGGGAAGCGCACGCAACATCACGTTCAACTGGCTGACATGTTGCACCAGTTGCGTGCGGGCTCCGGTCCCGTCGGACCCGTAAAAGGTTATCATGTCGGGGTCGAAATAACCCATCCCCTCGATCCGCATTACACCTGCATCGCCACCGGTGAACCCCATCGCGACCTCATGATCGCCGTCCAGCGTCTGTTCGAAATTCTGGATGTACAGGATTAACCGCTCGTATGCCCATTGTGCGGGGCTCTTGCTAGCCACCGGTTTTTTCAACGTCTCGGGCAGTTTTTTGCTTCCGGATTCGGCTTTGGGATCGGCGTGCACCTCGTAACACTTTGGCAAAGCTGCGGCTTCTGCGGCCTCGGCCGAGGTTTCGATCTGGTCCTGCATTCGTCTACCCTTTGCGTTGATACAACCATGCCCCATCCGCGCGTTGCGTCCGGGTTACTGCACCAATGTGGTAGAGGTGATTTACATGTGCAACCGCCTCGACCAGCGCAAGGCCATACTCACCCTCGCGGATTGTACGTTTGAACAGCGGCATAAAGCAGTCAGCGGCAGATTTGGGCTGATCCAGATGATCCAGCAGCCGTTCCAGCGCGCCATGGTGGTTGTCAATCAGCTGCTTCATACGCAACGGCAGACCCGTGAAGGGCAGTTTGTGCCCACCCAAAACCAGATGATCGGGACGGGCGAGCGCCTGAAGCCTCTCACAGGCCTCCATCCATCCTGACACTGGATCGGCCATGGGTTCGGTCGCATAGACACCCAGATTGGGACTGATCGAACTTAAGATCTGATCGCCGCTGAGTACCAGATTGTCATCGCGGCTCCAGAAGGTGGCGTGTTCCGGTGCATGGCCATTGCCCATATGAACGTCCCAGTCACGTCCGCCCATACGGATCACGTCACCCTGCTTGATCCCGGTAAAACCCAGCGGCATGGGATAGACCGTGTCGGCAAAATTAAAGGGCCGGTCCGCCATCCGTTTGTTCAAAACTTCGGATGCCATGCCCGCGCTGCGATAGAAACCCAGCGTTTCTTGCGGCCAGGTTTCCTGCACATCCAGCGTCAGCATCCGCGCAAACAGCCACGAGGTGCGGCTTGTCACCAGCTCGGCGCCGTGTTCCGTCTGAAACCATCCGGCATTGCCAACATGGTCGGGATGGTGGTGAGTCACCACCACCCGCCTGATCGGCTTGCCTGCAAGAGGTCCGGCCATCAATGCTTCCCAGATGCGCCGCGTCTTGTTCGAGGACAGCCCCGTATCGATCACCGTCCAGCTGTCTCCATCGTCCAGTGCGTAGATATTTACATGGTCCAGCGCCATAGGCAGGGGCAACCGCATCCAGAGAACACCTTGGGCAATCTCGGTGGCTTCGCCCTGCGCGGGCGGTTCAGACCACGGATATCTGATCCCCAATACGTGATCCCCGTCCATCAAACTGCAAACTCGTCCGTGCTCAGCGCGAAAAGGTCATCCGCCCCGTTCTGTGCCCGTGCCAAAAGGCCCGTATGTTCGGGCAACAGGGCGTTGATATAATACCGCGCCAGTTTCGCCCGCGGCCCCTCTGGGTCGGCAAGGGCTGCGGTCAGGTGATAATGCCCGCCCAGCACCCGGGCAAATGCCTGCAGATAAGCAACTGCGCCTGCAAAGCGGTTATTCATATCGTCCTGTGCCACCAGCCATTCTGTCGCCTCGCGCAGCGTTTCGGTGGCTTCCCAAACAGGGCCCGCCAGATCAGGCAGTGTTGCACGGGCGCGTTCAGCCTGGTCTTCAATCTCATCCAGCAAGTTCGAAGCAGCCTCGCCCCCGTCCATCATCTTCCGCGCAACAAGGTCCATCGCCTGAATGCCGTTGGTGCCCTCGTAGATCGCGGTGACACGCGCATCGCGATAGAACTGAGCTGCGCCGGTTTCCTCAATATATCCCATGCCACCATGCACCTGGACCCCTGTTTCAGCCACACGCATCCCGGTCTGAGTACCAAACGCCTTGCTGATCGGCGTCAACAGCGCGGCCCGCGCAGCCCAATCGGCGTCACCAGTGGCCTCTGCCATATCGATCGCAACCGCATTGGCCAACAGGATCGCGCGCGCGGCATAAACATCAGCACGCATATCCAAAAGCATACGGCGCACATCCGCATGATCGATGATCGTCCCGGACGGCGTTTTGCCTTGTTTCCGTTCCAGCGCATAAGCCACCGCGTGCTGATATGCACCTTCGGCCACGCCAACGCCCTGTCCGCCCACGCCGAGGCGCGCATTGTTCATCATGGTAAACATGGCCGCCATACCGCCATGTTCGGCACCCACCAGCCAGCCTTTGGCTTTGTCATATTGCATCACGCAGGTGGGCGACCCGTGCAAGCCCATCTTGTGTTCCAGCGAAACCACTTTCAGATCATTGGCCACGCCAGGATCACCATTTTCATCAGGCAGGAATTTGGGGACAAGGAATAACGAGATCCCTTTGGTGCCGGGCACCCCATCGGGAAGGCGGGCCAGTACCAGATGGCAGACATTCTCGGTGAAATCGGTATCGCCCCACGAGATGAAGATCTTTTGACCGGTGATCGAATATGTCCCGTCACCGTTCGGCTCAGCCTTCGCAGACAGCGCGCCAACATCGGATCCAGCCTGAGCTTCGGTCAGGTTCATGGTGCCCGACCATTCCCCCGTCATCATCTTAGGCAGATACAGCGCTTTCAATTCGTCGCTGGCGTGATGCTCTAACGCCTCGATCTGGCCCTGAGACATAAGCGGCGCAAGTTGCAGCGACAGGCAGGCGGCACTCATCATCTCGTTGACCGCCGTGGTGATGGTCATAGACAGCCCCATCCCCCCGTATTCAGGATTACCACTGATCCCGATCCAGCCACCTTCGGCAATTGCCTTCCAGCCGTCTGCATATCCCGGAGAAGTTCGCAGCACGCCATTTTCAAGCCGTGCAGGTTCCAGATCACCGGGACGCTGCAGAGGGGCCATCACCTCTTCGCACATCTTTCCAGCTTCGGTCAGGATCGCATTGACCACATCCCCGCTGGCATCAGCAAATTTATCCGTCGCAGCGACTTGGTCGAACCCGACCACTTGGTCCAGCAGGAACTGGTAATCTGAAATTGGGGTGCGATAGGGCATGATCACTCTCGAAGGCTAACAATTCAGAACATATCGGCAGGCTTGGAATTGTGGGCAAGCGCCGGTAAGCGTATGAGCTTGGATCAATTACCTACTGTCCCTTATGTTTCAAGCAACCAAAACGCGGCGTCACCAGTTATGATCTCAACCGGCACTCAGGAATTGACGGCGGATCCCGGCGGTATCGCGCGGGCTGCAGATATGTTGCGACAGGGCCTTCTGGTCGCTTTCCCGACCGAGACGGTCTACGGCCTGGGCGGCGATGCCCGCAACGGGCAGGCGGTGGCGTCGATCTACGAGGCCAAGGGGCGGCCCAGTTTCAATCCGCTGATCGCACATGTCGCTTCGGTCGCCGCGGCGCAACGGTATGTGCAATGGTCAGATCAGGCCGAGCATCTGGCGCAGGCCTTTTGGCCCGGTCCGCTTACCTTGGTTTTGCCCTTGCGCGAAGGGCACGGGATTTCATCGCTGGTGACAGCAGGTTTGGATACGTTGGCCGTGCGCGTTCCGGCACATCCGACAGCGCGCACGCTGCTGGCCAAATTTGATGGCCCGGTTGCGGCGCCTTCGGCAAACCCGTCGGGTCAGATCAGTCCGACCAAGGCAAGTCATGTCTGGTCAGGTCTTGGCGGCAAGATCGCGGCTGTTCTGGATGACGGGCCGTGCGGTGTCGGGCTTGAATCCACCATCATCGGCCTGGCTGGGGAACCTGCACTTTTGCGTCCAGGTGGCATCGCGCTGGAGCAGGTCGAAGAGACGCTGAAAATGCGTCTGCATCTGCATCAATCCGGTGATCTTCTGACCGCCCCCGGCCAGTTGCAATCACACTATGCGCCGGACGCTCCGGTCCGTTTGAATGCCAAAACCCGTCAGGGTGACGAGGTGTTTCTGGGATTTGGGCAGGTAGAGTGCGACCTGAACTTGTCCGCCACTGGCAACTTGACCGAAGCGGCGGCAAATCTGTTTGCGTTTCTGCATCAGCTGAACGAAACCGGGCGACCGATTGCCGTTTCTCCGATCCCTGACACGGGTTTGGGGGCGGCAATCAATGACCGGCTGCGGCGCGCGGCGGCACCCCGTGACAGCTGATCACGCTCGCCCCGCGCTGGCAGAAAGGGTCAGCGGGTCCACGCCCAAAGAAGCCAACGCTGCCTCCCATTTCGCATCATCGGGCACATCGAAAACAAGTTTCGACGTTGCTTCGGTGGTTAGCCAGCCGTTCATGGCAATTTCATCCTCAAGCTGACCGGGCCCCCAGCCGGAATAACCCAGCGCCAGCATCGAGTTCAGCGGCCCAGTGCCTGACGCCAAATCCTCGAGCACATCAAGTGTCGCCGTCATGCTGAAATCCTCGGAAATCTGCATTGAATGCAGGTTGGCCTCGTAATCGGCGCTGTGAAGGACAAAGCCGCGTGACATCTCGACCGGCCCACCGAAATGCACAAGGCGTTCGCCGACAATCGGAACACGGCAGGCGATGTTCAGTTGACCCAGCAAAGTCTTGATCCGCAGGTCCGAGGGCTTGTTCACAATCAAACCCATGGCACCGTCGTCACCATGACTGCACACATACACCACCGAATGGTCGAATCGCGGATCCCCCATACCAGGCATCGCAATCAACAGTTTTCCGGTCAGGTCCATGGGCCGCCATCTCTTTCTCAGAACACCTCAACAATGGCCCCGCAGCATGTCTATTGGCAAGAGAACAACAGGTATTTTGGCGGATTTCATCCCAGTGAACAGAACGTGACTTGGAATCCGGGCCAACGCCGCGCATTTAAGAGGGATGAAGATGTCGATGAAACACACTGCCGTCGCTGCACTCGCTTGCCTGCATCTGGCCGCCCCGGTTGCCGCTCAGGGTCTGGACGGCGTGGTTCAGCTGGATGTTCTGGATGGCGGACGGACTGCAAACGGCACTTATCTTACCGCCTTGAAGGTGACGCTTGAGGATGGTTGGAAAACCTACTGGCGCGCGCCCGGAGATGCTGGCATCCCGCCGGAAATCAACTGGAAACGCTCAAGCAATGTCGGGCGTGTAGAGATCACATGGCCTGCCCCCGATGTCTTCGATCAGAACGGGTTGCAGTCGATCGGTTACAAGAATCAACTGGTCCTTCCGATTGAGATTACGCCGCACAACCCTGCCAAGCCGGTCCGATTGCAGGGCGAAATGGATCTGGGCGTTTGCAAAGACGTTTGTATTCCGGAACGTCTGGGCTTTGACCACACGCTCGACGCCAATGCCGGACGCCATCCCGCGATTGCCGCCGCACTGGCGCAACGCCCTTATTCCGCGCAAGAAGCTCGCGTGTCCAGTGCCACCTGTCGTCTGACGCCGACGAAAGATGGTATGCGTATCGAAGCACGAGTGACCATGCCATCGGCAGGTGGTCATGAAGTGGCTGTGATCGAACCCGGCAATCCCTCCCTCTGGGCGTCGCAGCCGATTGCGCAACGGCAAGGTGATACGTTGGTGGCCGAGGCCGAGATTATCAATGCATCGGGCACACCCTTTGCGCTGGATCGGTCTGAAATCCGGATTACGGTTCTGGGCGCCAATCACGCAGTTGATATTCAGGGCTGCAGCGCAGGCTGAATTCATGACCCAATCGCCAAAAATCGGTGCCCTGGCCGTTGTTCTGCATCAGGATCAGGTTCTTCTGGTCCAGCGATGCAAACAGCCCGACGCCGGGCTGTGGGGGTTTCCTGGTGGCCATGTCGAATGGGGTGAAACCGTGTTGGAAGCGGCGCAACGCGAATTGTTGGAAGAAACCTCGGTAATTGCACAGCCGTCACATTATCTGAAAAATCTGGACCTTGTGCGCCGAACCCCAGATGGGCTGATCGTGTCCCATTACCTGCTGGTCGGGGTCGCCTGCCAGTATCGCTCGGGCACGCCAAAGGCCGGTGACGACGCATTGGATGCCCGGTGGTTTCCCGTCGATCAGATACGCCAGGGCAACCTGCCCATGAGCGCGCGGGTCATTGAGCTTATGGAATATGCCTTGCGTGCGGTTTAAGCATCTGCCGATTTCGTGAGGCGACCATAAAGCATGCCTGAGGCAGCAATGCTCAGAATCACAATCGGCACAGCGCCGACAACAAACGCGCCCAACCCCATTTTCAATGCGGCAATGCCATCCTCACCGGGGTAAAGGCTTTGTAGCATGGCAAGCGGTGCACCGTTGACGGCGGGCCAGATCATCGTCAAGGCAAACCAGATCCCAAGCATCACGCCGGTTCCGGCCAACGCGCCACGAACAACCTTGTCAGGGGCCCGTGCAGCACGGCGCATGGCTGTCATCGGACGTGCCACGTCATTGAGAATTCCCAGCAAGGCGGGCACAAGCACCAACACCAGCAACATTCCGAAACCAAGCCCGTAGACCAGTGTGATTACTGTCGGTTTCAGGAACTGCGCCTGTTGAGAGCCTTCGTATAGTAAGGGCGCTAGCCCAAGAACCGTCGTCAGCGTGGTCAGCATGACAGGTCGCAACCTGTCCGCCGTGCCATCCAGAATCGACGGAATCAACCCGCGATCCTGCTGGTATGCGTCGATCGTGGTCACCAAAACGATCGAGTCGTTGATAATGATCCCTGTCATGCCCAGCAGCCCGACAACCGTGAACATGCTCAGTGGCACCTCCCAGATGTAATGGCCCCAAATCGCCCCGACTAGGCCAAAGGGAATAATCGCCATGACCACAAGGGGTCGTGTCCAGCTGGCAAAAACCCAGGCCAGTACAAGGTAAATACCGGTCAGGCACAGGATCAGACCGTTGCGGGCCTCGGACAGGAACTCGTTTTCCTGTTCGCTCAGACCCGACATGCGCCACTCAACCTGCCTTTCGGCTGCGATATTGGGCAGGATCTCGTCCTGCATCACGCGTTCAATTTCGGCGGCCCGTGCCGGATCGTCTTCCGAAATGTCACCTGTTACCGAAACCACCCTCAGGCCGTTTTCACGCCGAACCGTCGAAAACCCGGACTTGCGTTCGACCGAAACGATATCAGCCAAAGGTACGTAGACCCCATCAGGAGAACGCATCAGAGTTCGTTCCAGAAAATCTGCCGTCAGTTCACCTTCGGGCAGTTCGACACGGATCTCGGCACTGCGCGGCCCGTCGGGGAAGGTTGCGGCCTCAATCCCGTTCAAACGGTTGCGCAAAGCCCGCCCCAGCGTTTCGATCCGAAAGCCCAGCGCCTGACCCTGCGCTGTCAGGTCCAGAAGAAACTCTTCCTTGTCATATGCCAGAGTGTCTTCGAGCGCCGAGACTTCAGGAAACTTCGACAGCGCGGTTTGCAGATCTTCTGATGCGGCTTTCAGGACATTTACGTCCGAGCCATAGAACTGCACGTCGATGGCGTCGCCACCGGGGCCGGACCGCCAACCGCGGAAGCTGATCACCTCGACCTTGGGGTGGCGCGGTACGAAATCCTGTAGCTCCCCCACAAACTCAAAACTCGAATATGGGCGCAGATCGGCGTCGATCAGTTCAATCGAAATGCCCCCCAGCACACTGCCGTCCTTGCCGTCAGCCGCAGCAAGCGCACGCCCAGCATTGCCACCAACCTCGGCCAAGACATAGTCAATTGGATTTCTGCCATGACGCTCTTCGTAGATCCGGCCCAGTTCGTTGGTTGCGTCCTGTAGAATGCGCATCATTTCAAGCGTATCTGACCGGGTCGACCCCTCGCGCATGATAAACCCGCCGCTGACTGAGCTGCGTTCAGGTGCGTTGAAGAACCGCCAGTTCACGTCGCCACGAATGAACAATGCGACCTGACTGGCCAGGATGGCGATCATCAGCGCGGCGACCACATAACGCGCCCAGATCACCCAGGCGATCAGCGGGCGGAACAAGTGATCCCGAACCCAACGAAAGCCACGATTGACGACACGGTTCGGCAGATCGTACCAGTGTTCCTTGGCCGAATGCGCAATTGCGTGCGCCATGTGATTGGGCAGGATCAGGAAGCATTCCACCAGCGATGCAACCAGAACTGCGATCACCGTGAAGGGGATATCGCGGATCAGCTCTCCGAAACGTCCTCCAACCAACGTCAGGCCGAAAAACGCAATCACGGTCGTTACTGTGGCGGCCAGAACCGGCATTGCCATTCGACGGGCGGCACGCTCAGCGGCTTCCACAGGTGTCTCACCCAATCGGCGGGCGCGATAATCGGCGTGCTCTCCCACGACAATCGCATCATCTACGACGATCCCCAAGGTGATGATCAAACCGAACAGGGAAACCATGTTCAGCGACAGACCGCCCAGATACATCAGCGCGATCGCCGCCGACATCGCCACCGGGATACCCGCCGCGACCCAAAACGCAATGCGCGCATTCAGAAACAGGAACAACAGGATGACAACCAGCCCCAGCCCCATCAGCCCGTTATCCACGAGGATGTTCAGCCGGTCGGTAATCGCTTGCGCACGGGTACGGATCAGATCAATTCTCACACCTTCAGGCAGGCTGGCCTGCATCTCGCGGGCTACGTCCTCGACCGTGTGCTGAATACCTATCGCATCTCCGAGGTTCGACCGGTCCACTCTGATCGACATGGCGGGATTATCGCCCACATAATAGCTGCGGTCGCGAGTGACGCCTTCAATCCGAATTGTGGCTATGTCGCCAACCTTCAGCTTCGACCCGTCTTCGTTCGTCCGCAGCGCGATGCCTTCGATCTGTTCCGGCGTGCGTTTCTCAGTTCCCGCCCGGACACGAGCACCCGCGCCTTCGACATTGCCAGCGGGGTCCGTATTGACTTCGGCACCTATCGCTGCCGCGATTTCGGCCATCGTTATATCGTTTGCGATTAACTGAGCGGTGGTGACCTCGACAACGATGCGCGGTGCGGCAATACCCCGGATTGTCGTGCGGGTCACACCTGATGCGAATAAACGATTGATAAGCTCATCCGTCAGCTTAGCCAGCTGAGCAGTATCGGTCGGACCGGTAATCACCACATCCGTCACCCGATCACGCCACGCACCGCGTTGAATCTTGGGCTCCTCAGCGTCTTCCGGCAGATCTGTGACAGCGTCTACGGCGGTCCGGACTTCCTCAACAGCGCGGGACACATCCCAGTTGGGTTCGAATTCCAGCCTGATACGGGTCCAGCCCGGATGCGAGGAAGCCTCGGTACTGGTCACCCCTTCGACGGCCAGCAGCGCAGGTTCCAGCAACTGCACGATCCCGGCGTCCATGTCCTCGGGCCCGGCACCATCCCAGGTTACGGATACATCGACGCGTTCCAGAATGACGTCCGGAAAGAACTGCGCCCGCATGTTCGGGATTGCCGCCGCGCCAAGAACCAGCATGACAAGCAACAGCAGGTTGGCAACTGTCCGATGCCGCGTGAAGTAACTGAGAATGCCGCCCGCCGCGCCAGGTATCTCGCGCATCATGGCGTTTATCCCCCAGCCCTGGTTTCAATGCTGCGCACCAAAGACGTCGGCACACGAGCTTCGCGCAGCCGGGTTAGAACCTGCGTCTTTTCCTTCGGAGGCATCGCACTGTTCGCCTCGACTTGCGCCACAAGTTCGGCGCGCTTCTCGTCCGTCAGCTCGACCATTCCGGGGTCTGCACCCGCCTCAAACCGCAGGGGCCGCACCCGCACGCCCGACCCAAGCAGGGGGGTTCGCCCGACGACGACCTCTCGCCCTTCCAAACCGTCGCCCCGCAGCAGAACCTCGTCCCCCTGGCGGCGGATGAGTTGAACCGGCAGGCTTTCCAAACGGTCATCAGGGCCAAGCACCAGAACTGTTCCGGATGCATCAAGGGCCGACGACGGCAGTCGGTAAACTCCGGCAAGCGGTTGTTCCTGAACTGAAACCGTAACGAAATCCCCGGGTTTAAACCCCGATGCCTCTTGCAGACGGGCATAGATCAACCGCCCGGTCTGGCCTTCACCGGCAGACCCGCTGTCGCGGCTAATCTGGCCAATCGCGGTCAGATCGGTCCCTGTCACTTCGAGC
Source organism: Ruegeria sp. O4 (assembly GCF_056535125.1). Classification (NCBI taxonomy): domain Bacteria; kingdom Pseudomonadati; phylum Pseudomonadota; class Alphaproteobacteria; order Rhodobacterales; family Roseobacteraceae; genus Ruegeria; species Ruegeria sp. O4. The sequence goes on from NZ_JBQERO010000003.1 coordinate 202,049, forward strand.
GATATGGTTACCGGCGCGTTGATCAGACGATCGCCGCCATCCAAAAGCCGCACATATTGCGCGGTCGACACCCGAAATGCCACCTCAAGGTCGTTGGGATCAACCAGTTCAGCCAGCTTTTCATTTGCCGATACCAGCCGCCCTTCCACAAGCGTCACATCCGTTAAAGTACCGCCAAAGCCCGCCCGGATTGTCATGTCGCCCAGATCACGTTCCGCAGCTTCCAGTGCTATCATGGCGCGGGCCAACAGGGTTGATGCCTGATCCACACGGGATTCAGCCTGTGCCAGCGCAATACGCCGCGCCAGTACGGCCTGTTGCGCCGCTGCGGCAGCCAGTTCGGCCTCTTCCACGCTAGCGGCGGCCCCCACGCCCCGAGATTCCAGATCGCGTTGACGTTGCAACGCCCTTTCCCGCAGTTCCGCCTGAGCCTCAGCCGATTTCAGCTCGTCCTGCGCCAGCAGCAACGAGCGTTCTGCATCGCGCTCTTCAAACTGAGCGTCCAAGAGGTCGGACTTGGCCCGATCCAGTGCGGATTGCGCATCTGCCGGGTCCAGTTCAACCAGCACTTCGCCAGCCTCAACAATTCCACCATCTTCAAAGTCTTCCGCCAGCGCGACAACGCGACCACCAAGCGCCGCGCGCAACTCCAGCCTGCGGCGGCTTTGAACCTCTCCGAAAGCTTCAAGATATGGGGTGACGGTTTCCGCCTCGGCAGGCCGAACCGAAACAGCAAAGATCCTTTCTCGAGCGGGAGGTGTCGCGTTATCGTGCGTCAAAGCCTCCTGAACGGCCCCAACGATCATCTGCACGGCAACAAACAACAAAGCCAGCGCCAGAAACGCCAGAAAAATACCGACAAGACTATGCCGCAGAAATCGCATCAATCAGTTACCCCGGTTGCACCACGCTGCCGTCCACAACATGTAGCTGGATCAGGAAATATGCCAAGCCACAAGGCGGTTATACGGAATGGAACGTATGACCAGTCTACTTCCGTCGCAGATGTTCGTCCAATCTGGGCATTATTTCCACAAAATTGCACGGGCGATGGCGATAATCGAACTGTTTTTCCAAAATACCGTCCCACGCGTCCTTGCAGGCCCCCGGACTGCCGGGTAATGCGAACAGGTATGTCCCCCCGGCAACGCCCCCCGTCGCCCGTGACTGCACCGCCGAAGTTCCGATCTTTCCCATCGAGATGATCGTGAAGACAGTGCCAAAGGCTTCGATCTCTTTTTCATAGACATCGCGATGCGCCTCGACGGTGACATCGCGCCCAGTCAGACCCGTGCCGCCGGTCGAAATCACGACGTCGATCTGTTCGTCCGCCACCCACGCGCGTAACTGATCTGCGATCTGTTTGCGCTCGTCCCGAATTATCCTGCGATCCGCGACGACATGGCCTGCCTTTTCAATCCGGTCCACCAATGTCTGTCCCGAGCGGTCCTCTTTCATCGATCTGGTATCCGAAACAGTCAGTACGGCGATCTTAACCGGGATGAACTCCATGGTTTCATCAATGCGCGACATGTGGTGTCAGGCCCTTTCCAGAATGGCAAGCCGGACCGCAAGGGCCGCAAAAATGCCCCCTGTAATCCAGCCCAGAATACGTGAGGCGCGCGGATTCGAGACCAGATGGCGCCCCGCGCTTCCGGCGAAAACACCAACCAGCCCGTTCACGACGAACCCACCGATGCCGATGATTGTGCCGAAGATCAAAAACTGCATCAGGACCGACCCCCGCGACGGGTCTACAAATTGCGGGATAAAGGCCAGAACGAACAGAATAACCTTGGGGTTCGTCAGATTGACAAGCATCCCATCCCGAAAGGACAACCGGGCCGGTTTGACGGGGGCCTCGGCCGACACTGCGCCATTTCGAACAGCACCCCAGGCAAGATACAACAGGTATGCAACACCAACCCAGCGAATGACATCGAACAGCCATGGCAAGGCCGCAACCGCCGCGCCGAGGCCCAGCCCAGCCAGAAGGACCTGTATCATTCCACCCGCGGAAATCCCAGCACTTGCGGCAATTGCTGCGCGCGGACCTGATCGCAGGCCCTGACCGAAACAGAACATCATATCCGCGCCCGGTGTCAGGTTCAGCGCCAGCGCGGCGGGAATGAAGGCAAGCAGCGTTACCAACTCAATCATACAGCGATCTCGAACCAGTTTACCTTGGGGCCAAGGTTGGCGATCCGGGTGCGGCCGATCGAGCCGCGATATCCCCAGCTGTCGTGAATATGGCCGCAAAACGTGAATCGGGGCTGTATCCGCTCGATCGCGTTCCGAACAGCGATCGAGCCCACAGCCATGCCTTGCGAGGTCACGTCCCCATGGCCCTTGGGCGGTGAGTGCGAAATCAGGATATCTGCTCCGCTGCAGCGCGCCAGCAGTTCGGCGGCCTCACCCTCGGTCAGATCACAGGACCAATCACCAAACGGTGTGGGTGGAACACCGTAGCCAAGCCCGAACAGGCGCAATCCATCCACCGTCATTCCCGTTCCATGCAGAACATGCACACCCTCGGGCACAGCTTTGCCCAGATCCTCTGCGCTTTCTGCATTCCCGGGTATCAGGACCAGCGGCGCTGAAACGCCCGAAAGCATTTGCATCGCCTCGTCCAGACCCTGCCGCATATTGCAATAATCCCCTGCGCCGATAACCAGGTCGGCATCAGCGCTGGCCGCCACCAGATCAGCGGCGCGGTTGCGTGCCATATGAAGATCGGAAAACGCCAAGACCTTCATGCCTCACCTCGCAGCCGGGCTTGCAACTCCAGCAGGTCAGCCCAGGCCTGCCGCTTCATTTGCGGCTGGCGCAGCAAATAAGCTGGATGAAACATCGGGATCACAGGCAGGTCCATCGCCTGATCCCATTGGCCGCGCAATCGGGTAATCCCGCGCTTGCCCAGAACGGCCTGACAGCTGATATTGCCCATCACCACCAGAACCTCGGGCCGGGCCAGCGCCACGTGACGTTCCAGGAAGGGCTTCATCATCCCGATTTCTTCGGGCTTTGGGTCACGGTTCTGTGGGGGCCGCCATGGCAGCACGTTTGTGATATAGACGTTCTGCCTGCGATCCAGATCAATCGCGGCCAACATGCGATCCAGCAACTGGCCCGCGCGCCCGACAAAGGGCTTGCCCTCGCGGTCTTCGTCGCGGCCCGGAGCCTCACCAATAATCATCACCCGCGCACCGGGCGTTCCATCAGCAAAAACCAACTGCCGCGCCCCGCGCTTCAGCTCGCAGTGATCAAAAGCTTCCATCGCATCGCGCAGCTGATCCAGTGACCCCGCCCCCTTGGCCGCTGCTTGCGCAACCGTTACCGGGTCGGTCTGTCCGGGCTTTGACGGGATGGCTGCCGCAACTTCTGCCTTCTTGGGCTTTGGTGATGTGTCCGGCACCGAATATCGATCAACCGGAGCATCCCCGATTGCCTCGGTCACGCCCAGTTCGACCTGCCATTCCAGCAAGGCCCGTGCAGAGTAATAGTCCAAGCCCGATTCCATATGGATAATTTACCCGCCTGAGGGCTGATGGAAAGCGAATTGGGCTTGATCGGTCGCTCTGTCGCGCCGACCATCAGGGCACGATGCTCAGAACCTTGCGAATCCTCCTGATCGGGCTTGGACTGGTGCTTACCGGCAATCCGGCATTGGCGACGTTCCACAACGAACAGGGCCAGTGCCGTGCGGGCCAGTTCAAATGCGGCACCACCTGCTGTTCCGGCGGTCAAAGATGCAGCTTTGATGGGCACTGCATACCGCTGGGCGGCACCTATTGCGGTGGCGGGCGCAGCTGCGGCCCGTTTGAACGCTGCGTAGCGGGAGGAGCGAGCTGTGCACCCGCAGGCGTGAACAAATGCACATCGCGTCTGGATTGCCCCGGTGACAGTTTTTGCAATGGGCGCGGCGAATGTGAACGGATCACACCAGATCCGGGTACAGCCCCTCCTACGATATGCGAGGATGGCCGAACTTGTGCGCGCGGCTCGTCCTGTCTGCCGGGTGGGGGGTGTTCCCGTCCGGGATGGTTCCTGTGCGAAGAAACAGGCTCGCAGTGCCGTCCGGGATTCAAATGCTCGGACCATCAGGGTTGCGTGCCGATCAAAGCCATCGACTGCGGATACGGCAAATGGTGCAAACCAGGTGAACAATGTCTGCCCGAAGGCGGCTGCGAAAAACTGCCAGAGGGTTCTGATCCTTAGGTTGCTTTGCCCCGCGTGGCTTTCTATAAGCGGCCCGATTGTCAGACAGGAGCCCGCCCATGCGTTTCGCCCATCGTCACCTTCTTGGCATCGAGCATCTGTCGCAATCCGATATCACCGAAATTCTCGATCTGGCCGAAACCTATGTCGACATGAACCGCCAGTCGACCAAGCATTCGGACGTTCTGTCGGGGCTGACCCAGATCAACATGTTCTTTGAAAACTCGACCCGGACACAGGCAAGCTTCGAACTGGCTGGCAAGCGTCTGGGCGCGGACGTGATGAACATGGCGATGCAGGCCAGTTCGATCAAAAAGGGCGAAACCCTGATCGACACTGCGCTGACCCTGAACGCGATGCATCCCGACCTTTTGGTGGTGCGTCACCCGCATTCGGGCGCGGTCGATCTGCTGGCGCAAAAGGTCAACTGCGCCGTGTTGAACGCAGGCGACGGGCGGCATGAACATCCGACACAAGCTTTGCTGGACGCGCTGACGATCCGCCGCGCAAAAGGTCGCCTGCACCGTCTGAACATCGCCATTTGCGGCGATGTCGCGCACTCTCGTGTTGCTCGATCCAATTTGATCCTGCTGGGCAAGATGGAAAACCGCATTCGTCTGATCGGCCCGCCCACACTCGTGCCGTCGCAATTCGCCGAGTTCGGGGCCGAGGTTTATGACGACATGAACGAGGGTCTCAAAGACGTCGATGTGGTCATGATGCTGCGCCTTCAGAAAGAACGAATGGACGGAGGCTTCATCCCGTCAGAACGTGAGTACTACCACCGTTACGGCTTGAATGCGGAAAAGCTGGCGCTGGCCAAGCCCGATGCCATCGTCATGCACCCCGGCCCAATGAACCGCGGGGTTGAGATCGACGGAACCCTGGCTGATGACATCAATCGATCCGTAATACAGGAGCAGGTGGAGATGGGGGTCGCTGTCCGCATGGCCGCCATGGACCTTCTGGCCCGCAACCTGCGCGAGGTTGCATGAACAATCTGAAAGTCGCCCCCCATGAACGCGGCGTTCTGCGCCTGTTCACACTGGACATGCGCCCGGAAGAGGCAAAGTTCCTGCGCGAACCGGGTGCCGCCGATCAGGTGCTTGGCATCGACGGGCTGGACCCCGAGCAGATCGACATTTTTCCGGTATCCGACCTCGAAGCACTTGGGCTTTACGGCTATCTGAACGAAGGGTGCGGCGTGTCCGAGGATCAGTTGGACCGTGCGGCGCTGGCGCAGATCGGCGGATGGGTCATGGTTCTGCGCAGCGCGGCGTTCAAAGACCAGGCCACGACCCTTGAACCCGATCCCCGGCTTCACCTGACGGGTCTTTTCACGGAAGTGGCAACCAATTGGACCGGCGGTGTGATCGAAACCGAAAGTGCCAAGCCTTTCTCCGCCCCGCAAACCGCGCCGGTTGACAACAAACCGCTCCGCATAGGCTCGGCTGTTATGGCATTGGCAGTACTTTTGGTCACCGGAGGGATTCTATGGCTGATCCTGTAGTCTTTGCCCCGGACAAGGGCGCGTATATCCGCACCAATGCATGGCTAGCGGCGGCTGCCATGGCCGGTGCAATGGCTGTCTTGTGGTTGACCGGCAACCCTTATGTCTGGACCGGAGCACCCGCCGGCCTCGCCGCAATTGGCATCCGCGCGTGGTATCTGGCATCGGAAGAACTGGCTGCTAACTGGGAGATGACCGGCACTTTGTTGACCGGCCCCGGTCCCCGCAAAGTACCGCTGAATCAGGTCGAGGCGGTTAAAACCATGGGCAGTTTTGTCCAAGTCGTTACCAAAGGCGGCGACAAACACCTGATCAAGTATCAGGCCGATCCCGCCGCCACGAAGGCCGCCATCGAAAGGGCTGTTCCATGACTTCCGTTCTTTTCGCCAACGCCCGCCTGATCGACCCCGAAGCCGGAACAGAGTCAACTGGCTGGTTGCAGGTGAACAATGGCCGGATTACCGCCCGAGGCGAAGGAAGCGCGCCGTGTACTGAAGGGCATATCGTAGAGTGCAACGGCAAGTGCCTCGCCCCTGGCATCATCGATATTGGCGTCAAGGTCTGTGAACCCGGTGAACGTCATAAGGAAAGCTATCGGTCAGCAGGACTTGCTGCTGCAGCTGGCGGTGTCACGACGATTGTCACCCGACCGGATACTCTGCCAGCAGTCGACACACCGGAAACGCTGGAATTCGCGACACGCCGGGCGCAGGCCGATGCGCCAGTCAATGTTCTGCCGATGGCTGCCCTGACCAAAGGGCGCGAAGGGCGTGAGATGACCGAGATCGGGTTTCTGATGGACGCGGGCGCGATCGCCTTCACCGATTGCGATCACGTCATCACTAATACCAAGGTGTTTTCCCGTGCCCTGACCTATGCGAAGTCCTGTGGCGCGCTTGTGATAGCCCACCCGCAAGAGCCGGGGCTGAGCGCCGGGGCCGCAGCGACCAGTGGCAAGTTCGCGGCACTGCGCGGCTTGCCCGTAGTGTCACCGATGGCAGAGCGGATGGGGCTGGACCGCGACATTGCCCTGCTGGAGATGACCGGTGCCGCCTATCACGCCGACCAAATCACCACTGCCCGGGCGCTGCCTGCACTGGAGCGCGCCAAGCGCAATGGGCTGGACATAACCGCAGGGACGTCGATCCACCACTTGACGTTGAACGAGCTTGACGTGGCCGACTATCGCACCTTCTTCAAGGTCAAGCCGCCGCTGCGATCAGAAGACGACAGGCAAGCGGTAATTGAAGCTGTTCGCACCGGGCTGATCGATATCATCAGCTCGATGCACACCCCTCAGGACGAAGAAAGCAAGCGCCTGCCGTTTGAAGAAGCGGCCTCGGGTGCGGTCGCACTGGAAACGCTTCTGCCCGCGGCCTTGCGCCTGTATCACGCGGGCCAGCTGGATCTGCCGACGCTTTTTCGGGCCATGGCCCTTAACCCGGCCAAGCGGCTTGGACTGGACAGCGGTCGCCTGTCGAAAGGCGCGCCAGCGGATCTGGTTCTGTTCGACCCGGATGTGCCTTTTGTGCTTGATCGGTTTGCACTAAAATCGAAATCTCAGAACACTCCATTTGACGGCCAGCGGATGCAAGGTAAGGTCATTTCGACCTATGTAGCAGGTAATGAAGTGTTCCGGAGACCCTGATGCCCCCAATCGACAACTCAACTAGCGAACTGCTCCAATGGGCGGTGGTTGGATATCTGATGGGCTCTATTCCCTTCGGCCTGTTGCTGGCCAAGTTCATGGGGTTGGGAAATCTGCGCGAGATCGGTTCCGGCAATATCGGAGCAACCAACGTTCTGCGTACCGGCAACAAGACCGCTGCGGCACTGACCTTGCTGTTTGACGCAGGCAAGGGGGCGGCGGCCGTTCTGATCGCACGCGCATATGCGGGTGAAGATGCAGCCCAGGTTGCCGCTCTTATGGCGTTTCTAGGCCATTGCTTTCCGGTTTGGCTGAGCTTCAAGGGTGGCAAGGGCGTGGCAACCTTTCTGGGGCTTTGGCTGGCACTGGACTGGCGCATCGGTGTTGCCTGCTGCCTGACCTGGCTGGTCGCGGCGGCAATCTGGCGGATATCCTCGGTTGGCGCATTGGCTGCGGCCGCGCTGTCAACGACTTGGGTGTTGTTGCTGTCAAACGGGACTACATTTATCCTTGGGATAATTCTGACACTTCTGGTCTACTGGCGGCACAGCTCGAACGTCGCGCGGATCAAGGCCGGAACGGAACCCAGAATCGGAAAGCCGTGATCGCGCCAGACGGGTTTCTGTATGCCCTTTTTGCACTGCCCTTGGGCAGTTTCACCGGAACCTCCGGCGGTCGGCGCTATGTTGTTGTGCGTCAACGAATGGCGGGTGGTAAATCCCACAAGCTGGTTGCGCACGAACTGGGCGGAGCCGACTATATCAGCCTGAACCTGTATCAGACCATGGGCAGCGGCGCGTTGCTAAGACCCTGTGAAATGTCCGCATGCAAAGTCATCGCATTTGTCCTGAACCTAAGGCCGGATGCCTGAGGCGAGATCGGCAAAAAAGAACAGTGGCTCTATCACCTGCGCACAATCACAAATCATTGTTTTGAACGTGATCAGCCCGCTTCCCAAATCGCTATCGTGACGGTCAATTACGGGCCACACAGGACAACAATCTGGGCCTTACGGCGGCAATTTTCGCGGTGTCGAACGGGCTCTTTTCACGAAAGGTGAAGCAATGAACAAGTTTAAATCTCTGATCAGTGGCGTGGCACTGTCTGTCACATTGGCAACCTCCGCGCTGGCGGCTGGTGTTGAAATCAACGCAAGCTCGACCGGTCTGGCGATGCAGGGTTATGATCCGGTGGCGTATTTCACTGCTGGCGAGGCAACCAAAGGCGACTACCGCATCACTGCGTTGCACGATGAGGCACTGTACCGGTTCTCTTCGGAAGAAAACAAAGTAGCCTTTGAAGCCAACCCCGAAGCATACCTGCCCGCATATGGTGGCTATTGTGCCTTCGGCGCGGCCATGGGCTTTAAATTCGACGGCGACCCGAACCACTGGAAGATCGTCGACAACAAACTGTACCTGAACCTGTCCAAAGACATTCAGGAGCGCTGGGAAGGCGACATCCCGGGTTTCATCGAAAGCGCGAGCGCAAACTGGGAAACGATTGCTGAAAAATCCCCGGCAGAGCTGCAATCGCAGTAAGATCTGACTGTTTCAGGCAAAGCGGCGGCGGGTTTTCCGCCGCCGTATGTTTTTTGAACACCTCTCATCCTTCCCCAACGGGCGAAACATATATCCGCATTCTAAGGACGATGGCGTTTGGGTACTGCGTTACAGATCCAGAATTGTGCTGCCGGTCGTTTGCCGCGCTTCAAGCGCACGATGCGCATCAGCAACCTGATCCAAGGCAAAACGCTGATCGACATGGATTTTGACCTCACCCCCCTCGACTTTGCCAAACAGGCGACGCGCCATTGCCTGACACACCGCATGATCCGCGATATGTGTAAATAACGTGGGCCGGGTGATCTTGAGCGAGCCTTTCTGACCCAGAATCCCAAGGTTGAACGGTGGAACCGGGCCCGAGGCGTTGCCGAAGGAAATCATCATGCCCAGCGGTTTCAGGCAATCCAGTGATCCTTCGAATGTGTCCGCCCCGACCGAGTCCATCACCACGTCGACGCCCTGACCCTTTGTAATCTCAACCACGCGTTCTGCGAAATTCTCGGACCTGTAATTGATGCAATGCGCGGCCCCGTTAAACCGGGCAAGGCTGCATTTTTCGTCACTCCCCGCCGTTCCGATCAAGGTGATGCCTTCGGATTTAGCCCATTGACATGCGATCAGCCCGACCCCGCCAGCTGCCGCATGGAACAGAACCGTATCGCCCCGCTTCAATGGTGTGGTCCGGTGAAACAGGTATTCAACTGTCAGACCTTTCAGCATCATCGCTGCGCCGGCTTCGAATGTGATGCCATCCGGTAGCGGGCAAACCTGCGCTGCGGGCATCACACGCGCCTCGCAATATGCACCGGGCGGGGCTGCGGCGTAAGCGGCCCGCTGCCCCGGCTGAAGATGCGTTACCCCTTCCCCAACCGCTTCAACGGTACCCGCCGCTTCCATGCCTAAAGCATGTGGAAGATCAAGGGGATACAGGCCGGTGCGTTGATATACATCGATGAAGTTCAACCCGCAGGCCTGATGCCGAATACGTATCTCGCCCGGACCGGGGTCGCCCACTGGCCTGTCTTCGATCCGCAGAACCTCAGGCCCACCAAATTCATGAATCACAACCGTTTTCGCTGTTTGCTGCATCCTGACCTCCTCTTGCCTGCCATCAAGCTAACATGACTGTGACACAGGGCAATCCGTCCGATGCCGGAGTATTGATCCAGATTTCGCAAATTTATGTTATACTGAGGTATGGCGTTGCCGGTTGGACCGGCCACGGGCAACTGAATGCCGGATCCGTTCCGCGGCGCAAGTCTCGCCAGGGAAGGGTGAAGAAATGGCTAAGACAATCGGAAATCCGATCAGCTGGGCAGCCCAGGCTCTGGGCGCCACAAGTGACCACGTCACCGAAAGCGTCTCGCAACTTGGCAGTGCAGATCCAACGCAAGTGCCAATAGTGCAGACCTTGACCCTGCAAGACCTACGGGCCTGCCTGAGGGCGGGGTATCAGGATTTTCTCGAAACCCGAGCGGATGTCGTATTCATTGTCCTGGTTTATCCGATTGCTGGGCTTTTGATGTTCGGCTTTGCCCTGAATGCCAATCTGGTTCCGCTTCTGGCCCCTCTGGTCGCAGGCTTCGCGCTGATCGGGCCTGTTGCGGCCGTGGGCCTCTATGAGATCAGCCGTAAGCGTGAACAGGGCAGCGAGGTTCACTGGCTGGACGCATTTGGTGTATTCCGCTCGCCGTCATTTGGAGCAATTCTGGTTTTGGGGTTTTACCTTGTGATGCTGCTGCTGCTTTGGCTGATGGTCGCGCAAAGCATTCACACCTACACGATGGGCCCCGAGGTTCCTGCGTCGCTCAGCGTATTTGCCACGCAGGTGTTTACGACCTCTGCGGGCTGGACGATGGTCATTGTCGGAACCGCAGTTGGGTTTGTTTTTGCCCTTTGCGCTTTGGCGATTAGCGTCGTCAGTTTTCCCTTGCTGCTGGACCGCAAAGTGGGCCTGCCGGTTGCCGTTGTGACATCATTCAGGGTGCTGCGTCACAACCCCGGAGTCACTCTAACCTGGGGGTTTATTGTAGCGGTGCTTTTGTTTCTGGGGGCTTTGCCACTGCTGCTGGGTCTTATCGTGGTGATGCCCGTTCTGGGTCATGCCACGTGGCATCTGTATCGCCGCGCCGTTGCGTGAACGCGCGGGACACGCCCGCGCATTCTAAACTCAACCCGCGATCTTCAGAACAATCTTGCCAATATGGCCCGAGCTTTCCATGCGCGCGTGGGCTGCGGCGGCCTCGGTCAGATCAAACTCGCTGTCCATCACGGGCGCAACTTTTCCAGCATCCAACAGAGGCCAGACAGCTTCGCGCAGGTCCTGCGCGATTTGCGCCTTGGCCAGATCACTTTGTGGGCGCAAGGTGCTGCCGGTCAGGGTCAGGCGCTTGACCATCATCAGAGCAAAGTTCAGCTCGACCACAGGCCCTTGCAGAAACGCGATTTGCACCAGCCGCCCATCCTCGGCCAGAGCTTTGACGTTGCGCGGAATGTAATCACCGCCGACCATATCAAGGATCAGGTTTGCCCCACCTTCGGCGCGCATGGCTGCTACGAAATCCTCGTTTCGATAGTTGATCGCCTTTTCCGCGCCCAGCTTGACGCAAGCCTCACATTTCTCATCCGACCCAGCCGTGGCAAAAACGCGCGCGCCAAAGGCATTGGCCAGTTGGATTGCCGTCGTACCAATTCCGCTGGACCCACCGTGAACCAAAAAGCGTTCACCCGCCTTCAACCCGCCACGCATGAACACGTTGGACCAGACTGTAAAGAAGGTCTCGGGCAGACACGCTGCCTCTTTCATTCCCATACCTGCAGGCACTGGCAAACAATGGGTCGCTGGGGTCGAAACGTATTCCGCATATCCTCCGCCCGGCAGCAGTGCGCAGACCCGATCGCCGACAGACAGTCCTTCAACCCCCGCACCAACTGAAACCACTTCGCCCGAAGCCTCAAGCCCCGGCAGGTCGCTGGCGCCCGGCGGCGGATCGTAAGCGCCCGCGCGTTGCAAAGCATCGGGGCGGTTCACCCCGGCATAGGACACTTTCAATACAACCTGTCCGGCCCCCGGCTTAGGGATAGGCCGTTCGGTCAGCTGCAAAACATCGGGACCACCCGGTTGAGTGATCTCAACAGCACGCATCATCTGGGTCATAAGCACCTCCTTTGCCCAATGCCTAACAGGCATCAGAGGCAAGGCCCAGCACCAAGACGCGTTACTTTCTGGGGTTCAACATGCCCGGCAGATCACCCCGCATCTTGGACGGCGCCCTCACCTGACCCGCCAGCCAGTTCGGAACTGCAAGAAAGGGTTTCAACACCGGGTTGTCACGCACCTGAGCCTTGAGCTTTTCGAACTCCATGACATTTGCGATCCGGCGATCCAGAAACTCCCACGTGCGCTGATGGTTCGGGCTGTCATCGCCCAGCCAGAACAGCAAGGTCGAGGAATAGACCCCCGACAAGGTTGCCCGTTTGGTGTACCAGTTCACATCTTCCGACGTATCGCCCAGCGTGTCCCAGATCAGATCGCAGGTTTGCCATAACGCCTTGGCCCCATCGGCCGCATATGCTGGCAGGGAAAACAGCGTCATGCCCCGGCGCAACAGCTCTTTGTCTTCAACAGCCTGCAACCGGAACCTGACCGCAGCGGCAATCCTGTCGCGGAATTTTAGCCCGCTCATGTCCTCGGACCTGAGGCGGTCCAGCATCACCTGATCGCCGCGCGCATGAAAGGCCAATGCCAGATCAACCGCCCCACGCGGGCAGATTGCACGTGCCAAACCGTCATCCAGACCACAATCGGAAACCGAGGCGCGAAAGCTGGCTTCCGACCAGCCGTCGAAAGGAACATGGTTCAGCATCGCGTCCAAAAGCTGCCGTTTTGCATCTTCATATGTGGTGGTCATGACGGTTCTCCGGTTGTCAGGCCCAGTACTAGACAAGTTAGGGCGGCTTTGCTATACGGCCAACTCCTGCAATTTCCTTGCAACTCTATCTAGAAAGGTGGTGACAACCACATGCAGGTTAGTGTTCGCGACAATAACGTCGATCAGGCGCTTCGTGCCCTGAAGAAAAAGCTGCAGCGCGAAGGCGTGTTCCGTGAAATGAAGCTCAAGCAACATTTCGAGAAACCGTCCGAGAAAAAAGCGCGCGAGAAAGCTGAAGCGATTCGCCGTGCCCGTAAACTGGCGCGCAAGAAAGCCCAGCGCGAAGGTCTGCTTTAAGATCTTTGATTTCGTCCAGCTTTGGATGACACTATTTGACGACCCCCGAGGCATGGCCCGGGGGTTTGTCGTTTCAGGGCTCGGATACAATCCGCCGACTCGTGGTTCAGGTTGTGCGGCAAGCTGCCAATTCCGTACAGGCAGTGTTTTGCCCGGCGCTTTGCAGCGCAGCGAATCTCGTCTCGGTAGCATCGCGCCGCCAAAACTCGCCTGATATGCACCGCCCTCTATCGCCCCCGACATCCCCGCCTCTAAGTGAGCCCGTCCGCAAGGACACAAACACAAACGGAGGCAAATATGTCGACTGCAAGTACATACGAACGCGAGATGCTGGCGCTGATAAACCAGGAGCGCACATCCCGCGGGCTCAACCCGCTGCAGCTTGAAACGCAGCTGAACGACTCGTCCGAAGATCACAGCACCTGGATGTTGAATACAGACACCTTCAGCCACACCGGTTCAGGCGGTTCCAGCGCAACCCAGCGGATGCAAAACGCGGGGTTCGATCTTGAAGGAAGCTGGCGCACCGGGGAAAACATCGCATGGCAGTCCGAACGCGGCGCGCCGGGTATCAGCGACGATGTCGCCCAGTTGCATCAAAACCTGATGAACAGTCCGGGTCACCGCGCCAATATCCTGAACCCGGATTTCAAGTATATCGGGATCGGGATCGAAACCGGTGACATGCAAGGCTTCGATGCCGTGATGGTCACGCAAAACTTTGCCGCAACCGACGCGGCTGTCATGCTGGACAACGGCAATACAAACGCCCCGCCCGTTCCTCCGACAACACCGGACGAGGTTGCTGAGCCCGAGGAACCAGAAACCGAAACCCCGGATACTGACGTCACCGAGACCGAAGAGCCTGGGACCGAGACCCCCGGAACCGAGGAACCAACACCCGAAACACCGGACACCGATGTCACAGAGACGGAAGAGCCGGACCCCGAGACACCTGATACCGACGTCACTGAGACCGAAGAACCGGAACCTGAAACCCCCGGTACCGAGGAAACAACACCCGAAACACCGGACACTGACGTAACCGAAACTGAAGAACCGGAACCTGAAGCGCCGGATACTGACGTTACCGAAACCGAAGACCCGCAACCTGAAACGCCCGATACTGAAGTCGTCGATGGTGGTGAGCCGGAAGCCTTCTGCTTTGACATTCAGGCATTCCTGGATGAAATCGCCAGCTTCCTTGAAAACCTGCAAACGCAGTTTGACGAGTTTGATTGGCGCGACGACATGAATGACGGCACTGATGTGGCAGATGTCGACGATGTCGATACCCTGCCGACCATAGATACCACTCCGGAGACCGAGATTGAGCCTGTCGACACCGAAACGACCGAAGACGATGGCTGCGATATCTTCATGATCAATATCTTCACCCATGACTGCATGATGGATGCAGCCTGATCACTTGAAATTGTGCGAGGTCGGCCCTGCCGGCCTCGCATGCGTTGCTCAGTAAATCTTTGGGACGTAAAGCTCGTCTGGCAATACCCGCCGCTCGTATTCAGGATTGTACCGCCGGTCAGGCAAATTGACCTTTTCCTGTGGCACGTCTTCGTAGGGGATTCTTGTCAACAGATGCTCGATACAATTCAGACGTTCGCGTTTCTTGTCATTGCCCTCAACGATATACCACGGTGCTTCTGGTATGTTGGTTCGAAACAACATGTCTTCCTTGGCCTTCGTGTACGCCTCCCAGCGAATGCGGGATTCAAGATCCATCGGTGACAGTTTCCACTGTTTCATCGGATCGTGAATACGCATGAGGAACCGCAGTTGTTGCTCTTCATCCGTGATCGAGAACCAGTATTTCAGCAGAATGATCCCTGACCGCACCAGCATCCGTTCAAATTCGGGAACGTCCTGAAAGAACTGTTCAACCTGATCCTCGGACGCAAAGCCCATCACTCGCTCAACCCCCGCCCTGTTGTACCACGAGCGGTCGAACAAGACGATTTCACCCGCAGCAGGCAGATGCGGCACGTAGCGTTGAAAATACCATTGGCTCTGCTCGCGGCGACTGGGGGCTGGCAGAGCGACCACACGGGCGACACGGGGGTTCAGGCGCTGCGTGATCCGTTTGATCACGCCCCCCTTGCCCGCACTATCACGGCCTTCAAACAGGATACAAACCTTGGCGCCAGTGTGCTGAACCCAATCCTGCACCTTGATCAACTCGGCCTGCAACCGCAGCAGGTTTCGGAAATAGACTTTGCGATCCAGCATTTCGGGGTGCTGGTCCCGATAGATTTTGCGGACTTCCATCGACAGCATAGGCTCGCTGAACTCGATTTCGAAGTCTTCATCCAGCGTGTCTTCCAATTCGGCCTCAAGCCAGTTCTTGGTGCCCCCATCGTTCTCGTAAGCCAAGATCAGCTCCTTCTCAGTCATCGGGTTCGAACCATATCGGGCCTGTGTAACCGCCTGATGTCATCAGATAAATCGAAGCCGATCCGTTGCAGCAGTCTATATCGGAAATCAGGGTCTGGACGGGTATATGGTCTTTTACCCGAATTTGTACGTCTGGCCCAAAGGATACAAGCACAAGAATTGACACGAGGCGCCAATCACGCGCTTTCAGGTTGCTTGCATTGCCTTGTTTTTGTGCGGCATGACTGGGTCCACAATTCAGACGAGAACGCCGTGACGTATTTCTTTTCGACATTGCCGGTCACTTGGCCCTGGCTGATCTTGATCACAGCGCAAGTCGCGGCGATGGGGCGACGAACCGGACTTGCGTATGCCCTGCTGGTTCTGTTCGTCAGTGTCGCCTCGGTTACCGGACTGATGTCACCGACAGCAATCGTGGCGGTGGCGCTTGGTCTGATCGTGGCCTTCTTCCTCCCTCGCCAGACAGGTCTGCTGGCTATTGCGGGGCATACGCTGTTGATCCTGTGGTGCCTGGCATTGGGGGCACATCTGTTGCCAGGATTCAACAATTTGAAACTGCTGGATCAGGTGCAGGCAAGTGCCTCGAGCACAAGTTTCACACTGCACCTGAATCTGGACAAACCCATGGTCTTCTTTGCCGTTCTTCTGGCTTGGCCCGGAATGCTGAACAGCCCAATCAAGACCAGAATAAAACCTTTGCTAGCGGGTTTTCTGATTCTGCCCGGCCTGTTTCTGCTGGGTCTATCGCTGCGCGCCGTGCGCGTGGACCTCTCAGCCCCTTATTGGTGGCTGGTATTTTGCCTGTCCAACCTGTTTCTGACTTGTCTTACAGAAGAGGCGTTCTTTCGCGGCTACTTGCAGTCGGCCATTACCTTGCGCCTTGAGGCAACAGGCGGTCTGGTCGCTGCCAGCCTGCTCTTTGGATTGGCGCATATTGGCGGAGGACCCGCGCTTGTGGTATTCGCATCCCTTCTCGGGTTGGGGTGCGGGTTGGGGTTTTATGCAACCGGTCGGCTTTGGGTGCCTGTTGCGATGCATTTCTTGTTCAATCTGACCCACCTGCTGCTGTTCACCTATCCCGGCCCGTTATGACGGTCAGACCGGCAAGGCTGTGGTCTTGAACACGGTACGCAGCGCAAATGAACTTTGCATCTGCGCCACCCCAGGCAAGCGCGACAGGTATTGCCGGTGGATACGCGCGAAATCTTCTGTGTTTTCCGCCACGACCTTCAGAATGTAGTCTGCGGTTCCGGCCATCAGATGGCACTCCAGCACATCTGGTATTCGGGCCACCGCCTTTTCGAAAACATCCAGAACCTCTTCGGCCTGGCCTTGTAGCGTGATCTCGACAAAGACGGTGGTAGGCACGTTCATTTTCCGCGCATCCAGCAGAGCCACATAGTTGCGGATATAGCCGTCAACCTCCAACCGTTGAACGCGGCGGTGGCACGCAGATGGAGACAGGTTGACCTGTTCAGACAGTTCCGAATTCGACATCCGGCCATTCTTCTGAAGTGCGGCCAGAATCTTTCGATCAGTCGTGTCTAGGCTCATTCTTGCAATTCCTTTGCGAGTTTTTTGAATAGTACGGGAAATTCTTCCAAAGAAAAGTCTACTGGCACGTTTTCTTTCACAGAAATTGCGCCACGAAATGCACATAATTTAAGCAGCTTATGAACGGAGAGCCCAATGAAAATCGGTTGCCCCAAGGAAATCAAACCTCAGGAATTCCGCGTCGGGATGACGCCCAATGCTGCTCAAGAAGCGGTCGCTCGCGGACACCAAGTCCTGATCGAGTCCGGCGCGGGCATCGGCGCAGGTTTCGACAATGACGCCTATGTCGCCGCAGGCGCGCAAATTATCGACACCGCGGAAGAGGTGTTTGCCACCGCCGACATGATCGTCAAGGTCAAGGAACCGCAGGCCGTGGAACGCAAGATGCTGCGTGAAGACCAGCTGCTGTTCACCTATCTGCACCTGGCTCCGGACCCGGATCAGACACATGACCTGCTGGAATCGGGTTGTACCGCAATTGCCTACGAAACCGTAACGGATGCCAATGGCGGCCTGCCGCTGCTGGCACCTATGTCCGAGGTCGCCGGTCGTCTGGCCCCTCAGGTCGGATCCTGGACCCTGCAGAAGGCCAATGGCGGCCGTGGGGTTCTGATGGGTGGCGTTCCAGGCGTCGGCCCGGCCAAAGTTGTTGTGATTGGCGGCGGTGTCGTCGGAACACACGCGGCCAAGATTGCCGCCGGAATGGGGGCTGATGTTACCGTTCTGGATCGGTCGCTGCCGCGCCTGCGCTACTTGGACGATGTCTTTGGTGGAACTTTCAAGAACCAGTATTCGACAGCAGGCGCGACCGCTGAACTGATCCAGGACGCCGATATGGTCATCGGTGCTGTTCTGATCCCCGGCGCAGCCGCACCGAAACTGGTGTCGCGCGCTCAACTGTCGACGATGAAACCCGGCGCAGTACTGGTGGATGTCGCCATCGACCAAGGCGGGTGCTTTGAAACGTCAAAAGCCACCACCCATGCCGATCCGATCTACGATGTCGATGGCATCATGCATTATTGCGTTGCCAACATGCCGGGCGCTGTCGCGCGCACCTCGACCATCGCACTGGGCAATGCCACGATGCCGTTCATGCTGTCGCTGGCCGACAAGGGATGGAAACAGGCATGCCAGGACGATCCGCACCTGCTGGAAGGTCTGAACGTTCATGCTGGCAAACTGACATACTATGCCGTTGGCAAGGCCCTTGGCATCGACGTCGTTTCGCCAAACGTGGTGGTCAAATCGTAAGTACCTCCACTCCTGAAGTTGCCTGTCGATGGTAATTCTCGGGGTGGCGCGGTCGGTACCGAACCGACGACTTTCACAAAAAAGGGCACCGCGTTTCTGCGCGGTGCCCTTTTTAATACGCGGAAAGGATGAATGCTCGCCCAAACAATAGGCGCCAGCTGTCACCCCTGTTTCTGAATTTCGACCGAATGCGGATACGGAATCGAAACACCTTTGGCGTCAAACGCCTCTTTCACCGCCTTCGTAAGCTCGAACTTGACGTCCCAGTAATCGGCTGCCGCACACCATAGCCGCGCAGTCAGATCGACTGAGCTGTCGCCCAGATTCGTGACCCGCACCCAGGGTTCAGGATCGCTGTGAATGCGCTGGTCGGCCTTGGCCACATCCAGAACGATCTGCATGGCGGTATCTGCGCTGTCCCCGTAATCAATTCCAAACACCAGATCGACACGACGTGTGTCGTGGGCTGAATAATTGGTTATGATCGACCCCCATGCCTGACCGTTTGGAACAATGATCTGCACGTTGTCGGGTGTCACAAGCTCGGTCGTGAACAGGCTCAGATCCATAACGGTTCCTGCCGTGCCACCGATATCCACATACTGTCCAAGCTTGTAGGGTCGGAAAACCACCAACATCACACCGGCCGCAAGATCACTCAGTGTACCCTGAAGTGCCAACCCGACAGCCAGCGACGCAGCGCCCAGAATGGCGACGATACTGGTCGCTTCTATCCCGAAGATCCCCAAAACGGCGACCAGAACTATGGCCAAAATCGCCCACTTGATCACACTGGCGGCAAAATTCCCCAATGTCGGGTCGATCTGCGGTGTTTTGTTGATCCGGCGGCGTACAACACCCGCGATCGTTCGGGCGGCGATCCAACCCAGAACAAGAACGATCAGAGCCTTCGCTGCATTCAAGGCAATGGGCAAGTATTGATTGGCCATACCAATCGCCTGCTCAGCCAAGTCGGCGGTTTGTTCCATCTCGAATTTCCTCGTGTTTTCTGTTCGTCAATTCTAATAAAACAGGCTCCGCGATTGGTGCGGAGCCCGATGTCGCAACGAAACGACAGATCTACTTCTTCAAAGCGTCCCGGATTTCCATCAGGATGTCCAGTTCGCTGGGACCTGCGGGTGCCTCTTCAACCGCTTCTTCCTTTGCTTCGGCAGCGTCTTTGACCTTGTTCACCATTTTTACCAACATGAAGACGACCCAGGCGATGATCAGGAAATTGATGATCGCCATAATAAAGGCACCATAGGCAAAGACGGATGCGCCTGCTTCACGTGCCGCTTCAAGGCTGGCACCTTCGGCCACGTCGCCTGCAAGAACGGCGTAATTGTTCGTAAAGTCGATACCCCCTGTGAACAATCCAATAAGCGGATTGATCAGATCGCCCACCAACGAGGTAACAATTGCGGTAAACGCGGCACCGATAATGATACCGACCGCCATGTCCATGACATTGCCCTTGGCAATGAATGTCTTGAATTCTTCCAGCATAGCATCCCTCTTGTTTTCTAAGACCACGCTTCTGTTCACGCATGAGCGCATAGGAATTGTGCGTTAAACGCATGAATAAGGGTATGTTTTTTAGGGGAAAGCCACCCTATTTTTCCCCAAATGGCATTTCTCAGGAGTTACCATGTCTCAACTTGCGCCTTTTTTCGTAACCGACAGATGGCCTGCAAAAGATCCCAAGGTCCTTCAACTCTACTCCTATCCTACGCCAAACGGCGTCAAAGCCTCGATCATGCTTGAGGAAACCGGCCTGCCCTATGAGGCACATCTGGTGACCCTGGCAGACTCGGATGTCAAAAGTCCCGAGTTCCTGTCGCTGAACCCGAACAACAAGATCCCGGCGATAATCGATCCCAACGGACCCGACGGTGCACCGCTGGCCCTGTTCGAAAGCGGTGCGATCCTGCTGTATCTGGCCGAGAAAACGGGCAAGTTCCTTGGCCAAACCGCAGCAGACAAGCACCGGATCACCCAATGGCTGATGTTTCAGATGGGCGGCATCGGGCCAATGTTTGGCCAGCTCGGGTTTTTCTACAAATTCGCTGGCAGCGCGATAGAAGATCCGCGCCCGCGCGAGCGTTACATCAACGAAGCCAAGCGCCTGCTGAACGTGGTGAATACGCAACTGGAAGGACAAGACTGGATCGCGGGCGAATATTCCATCGCGGATATCGCGCTTGCCCCGTGGCTGAATGCACTGGATTTCTATGGCGCGAAGGATGTGGTTGATTGGGACGGCTATTCCAATGTCGTCGCTTACGTTGATCGTTTCTTCCAACGCCCAGCGGTTCAGCGCGGCAAAGCCATACCGGCACGAGACTGATAACAGTTGAAAGAAAGGGGGCGCCAAACCGGCGCCCCTTTTATCGATCAGCCGGGCAGAGCGCCTGTCAGCACGTAACGCAGAATTTCGACCACCTGAGCGGGTTCTTCCGCCACGGCCAGTGCGGCGGCATCAACTTCTTTCAGCGCGTGCTGGTGATCCGGGCCGTGCAGAACGATGATAGACTTGCCCAGTGCTGCAGCGTAACCCGCGTCAAAGGCAGCGTTCCACTGTTTGTACTTGTCACCAAACCTGACGACGACAACATCCGCATCCGCAATCCCCTTGCGTGTTCGGATCGCATTGACCATCGCTCCCTTGTGGTCGTGCCAATACTTGTTCGGCTCGGCCCCCAGAATGGCCACACCACAATCATCACTGGCCGTGTGATCGGTAACGGGGCTGTTGAAGGTCACGTCCAACCCTTGCGCTCCATCGATGATCTGTTCACGCCAGTCGGTGTGGATTTCTCCGGAAAGATAAACGTTCAGGCCCATGGCAAACTCCGATGTTGTTCCCGCCCAATTTAAGGGTCCCACACCCAAAGCCCAACGCGGATTTCGGAAAAACCTTACATTTTACGAGCCACTAGGAATCGGCGGGCGTCACGTATTGGGAAACTGTCGCTCTCGATGATGCTGAACCCGGCGCGTTCAAGGGCCGCATCAAGATCCGCCTCAGACAGGAATTGCACAAACGGAGCCTTACCAAAGAACTGCATGATCGGAAGCGCGAGACGAATAGCGTAATACTTCAGGCTCGCCGCGCTGGACGGCCGGCAAAAAGTTTTCGAAATAAACAGTCCGCCGGGTTTAAGGACCGAATGTATTTGGCTCAAAGTCAGATCCAGATCTTCGACCAGATGCAAAAGGTTGAATGCCAGCGCCGCATCAAATGAACCCTCAGGCGGTCGATTTGCATCAGCCTCGGCAAAGGTGACGTTTTCGATGCTTTGCGAAGCGGCGTTTCGACGTCCAACGGCCAACATACCGGGGGACACGTCGGTTGCAGTGATAGATCCTACATATCCGGACAGCTTCAGAGCAGTCATGCCTGTGCCGCACCCAAGTTCCAGAACATCATCGGATTTCTTCAGGTAAGACGCTGTCCGTTCCAGCGTGTGCTCGTACGAAGCCATGTCTTTGATGGGCGAGCGGGCATATTTCTCGGCCACTCCATCCCAGAATTTCGCAGTGGTGGTCATTGAGGAGTCTCCTTTCGGCGAGAATTTATTCATGCGCAGACCGAATATAAATTGCCGAAATTTGCAGGTTTACTATACATTTTTGTATGAATGAGTTTGGCGATTTTGATTGGAACCACATCCGGTCCTTTCTGGCGACGGCTGAAACCGGGTCATTTTCCGCAGCGGCACGGCAGCTACGGCAAACCCAGCCTACGCTGAGTCGTCAGATAGCAGCGCTTGAACAGGACTTGGGCGTGATGCTGTTTGAACGGGTTGGCAGAACTCTTGAGATCACTCAGGCCGGATTGGAGCTGCTGGATCATACACGCAAAATGGGGGACGCGGCCAATCGCATCGCGCTGACGGCGTCCGGACAGGCACAATCCATTGAAGGCCGGGTTCGCATCACCGCCAGTGACGTGATGTCGGCCTATGTCTTGCCCGACCTGCTGCGCGAAATCCGGGCGCAAGCCCCGCGCCTGCGGATTGACGTGATTGCCTCAAACGATATTCAGGATCTTATGCGGCGCGAGGCAGATATCGCGATCCGCCATGTCCGCCCTGATCAACCCGACCTAATCGCGAAACTGATACAGGAGGCGTCCGGGCATTTCTATGCAACCACAGAGTATCTCAACCGTGCGGGACGCCCGAAATCAAAGCAGGACCTTTCACGGCATGAGTTCATCAGCTTCGGCGACAACAATCAGATGATCGCCTATCTGAAACCGCTTGGCATTCACCTGACCAACGAGAATTTCCGGCTTGGGTCTCAGAACGGAATAGTGGCTTGGGAATACGCCAAACAAGGCTTTGGCATAGCGCCCATGTCGCAGACCGTCGGTGATGCGGCACCAGGTATGGAGCGTGTGTGCCCCGGGATGGAGGCCATCACATTTCCGATCTGGTTGACCACGCATCGCGAGTTGCACACCAGCCGCCGCATCCGGCTGGTCTATGACTTACTGACCAAGTTCCTGTCCAAATAAAACGCGCCCGAAGGCGCGCTTTCCATTGGAGCCTCAGAGCTCTAACCGCGAAGGACCCCACCCGTCGCCTTGGCAACCTTGGCAATGATCTTCTCGGCTACGGCTTCGATGTCCTTTTCCTTCAGCGTCGCCTCAGTCGGTTGCAGACGCACGGTAATGGCAAGAGACTTCTTGCCTTCGCCAAGGCTGCCGCCAATGAATTCGTCAAAGACACGCACGCCCTCAATCAGTGCCTTGTCGGCACCTGCGGCTGCGTTTACCAGCGTCAGCGCTTCGACATCGGCATCGACAACAAAGGCAAAATCACGCTCGACCGCCTGCAAGTCGCGCAGTTCCAGCGCAGCGCGGGTGGCCCCGGATTTGCGGGGCAAAGGCACTTCGTCCGGCCAGATGGTGAATGCCATTACTTGACCTTTTATGTCCATCGCCTGCAAAACGCGCGGGTGCAACTCTCCGAAGACAGCCAGTACTTTTTTCGGACCCAGACAGATTTTGCCATGACGACCCGGATGCCACCATGGATCGCCGTCGCGCAGAATCTGAACCTTTTCGGGCGCGCCAACGGCGGCCAGAACAGCCTCGACATCTGCCTTGGCGTCGAACACGTCCACTGGGCGCGCAGCACCGTGCACATCCTTGGGGCCAGAACGTCCTACCAGCAGGCCGGTGATCTGGGTTTTCTGATCACCCGGCTCGCCATTGTGAAAGACCGGACCGACCTCGAACAGGGCGACATCCGCGAATCCGCGCGCCTGATTGCGGGCGGCAGCCTGCAACAGTCCGGGCAGTAGATCGGGGCGCATATGGCTCATCTCGGATGAGATCGGGTTTTCCAGCATGGTCGTAGTATCGCCACCACCGAACAAAGCCGCCGAAGCCTGATCAATGAACGTATAACTGACGCATTCGTTATAACCCAGCGCCGCGCAGGTACGGCGCGCCATGGACTGACGGCGCTGCGCCGGGGTCATCACCGGTTTCGGTATCCCCTCGGTCACGCGCGGCAACGGCCGGCCTTGCAGCTTGGTCAAGGAAGCAATCCGCGCGACCTCTTCCACCAGATCGGCCTCGCCCAGGATATCCGGGCGCCAGCTGGGGACATGGGCCATCTCGCCTTCCAGACGAAAGCCCAGACGGGTCAGGGTCTGTCGCTGTTCGCTTTCGGGAATATCCATCCCGACCAGAGACTGCACCCTTTCCGCATTCAGCTTGTAGGCGCGCGCATGGTTCGGCGCTTTGCCGGCCTCAACCACGTTGGAGGCTTCTCCGCCGCAGATATCCAGGATCATCTGGGTCGCGTGTTCCAGCCCCTCGCGGGTGTATTCCGGGTCAACACCGCGCTCGAACCGATAGCGCGCGTCGGAATTGATCTTGAGCGCACGGCCTGTGAGCGCGATTTGCACATGATCCCAGAACGCGCTTTCGAGGAAAACGTTTACCGTTTCCTCGGTACATCCGGTTTCCTCACCGCCCATGATGCCCGCAATCGATTCCGGGCCTTTGTCATCCGAAATCACCATCATTCCGGGTTGCAGCGTGTATTCTTTTTCATCCAGCGCGACCAGCGTCTCTCCGCCTTTGGCGCGGTGCACCCGCAGGTTGCCCTGCACCTTGTCGGCGTCGAACACGTGCAACGGGCGGTTGTGATCGTAGGTCATGTAATTGGTGATATCCACCAGCGCCGAGATCGGACGCAGACCTATGGCCTTCAACTGATCCTGCAGCCATTGCGGGCTGGGGCCATTCTTCACGCCACGGATCAGACGGCCAGTGAAATGCGGCGCTCCGTCCAGCGTGTCTTCTTCGATTGACACCTTGATCGGACACTCGAAATCACCCGGAACAGGCGTATAATCACGCTGCTTCAACGTGCCAATTCCACGCGCGGCCAGATCGCGCGCAATCCCTTCAACCCCCAACGCATCCGGGCGGTTCGGAGTGATCGCGATTTCGATCATCGGATCGACTTTGGACGGGTCGTTTTCTGCAAGCCAGTCCACGAATGTATCACCCACTTCGCCCGAAGGCAGTTCGATGATGCCATCATGTTCATCCGACAGCTCCAGCTCACGCTCGGACGCCATCATGCCAAAGCTTTCGACGCCACGGATCTTGCCGACACTGATGGTCAGGTCCAGGCCAGGGATGTACATGCCCGGTTTGCAGACCACGACGGTGATCCCTTCACGCGCATTGGGCGCACCGCAGATGATCTGTAGCTCGCCCTCGTCTGTATCGACCTTGCAAACGCGCAGCTTGTCCGCGTCAGGGTGTTTCTCGGCGTGTTTCACATAGCCCAGAGTAAAACCTGCCAGCCGTTCGGCCGGGTTCACGATCTCTTCGACCTCAAGCCCGAGATCGGTCAGCACCTCGGCGATTTCATCAACCGAAGCATCAGTGTCGAGGTGGTCTTTCAGCCAGGACAGAGTGAATTTCATTGCACGGGGCCTTTTTTGGCAAACATCCAGTCGGCACAGGCAATGGCAAAGAATGCGCCGGGGTGCAAGCGCTGCGCGTCACGGATAGCTGGGGGTGCGGCCCAAAAGCTCATCCAACTGCCGCCCAATCCAGCCATGCGGGATGAAATGCCCGCCGGGATGCGTGTCCAGCGTCACCTGCCCCTGCGTGCAATCGGTCCATTCCACTCGGCTAAGGGTCAGGAACGGTTCCACACTCCAATCACCCCGCGGGGTGGCTGCATCGCAGCCGTATTTCTCACGCCACAGCGCCACCGGATACGTTGTATCGCCACCCGGACCAAACGGGAAATCCATCACCGTGTCATCTGTCCCATGGACATGCCGCACCTCTTGCGGGGCTTGCGGGCAGGTCTCGGTCTGGCGGAGTGTTCCGGCCACACCCAGCAGCGCCGCGATATCATCGCCGGTTTCGCAGACAAAGCGCCACGCCATCGCACTTCCAAAGGAATAGCCTGATACATAGATGCGGGTCGCGTCGATCGGATAGCGCCGGGCGACATCCTCAAGCACCCGGTCGGCAAAAGGCACATCATCCGAGCTTGCGGACCAGAAATCCCAGCTTTTGCCCAGACCGTTCGGGGCCACCAGCAGCACACCCCGACGTTTCGTGGCCCCGGCAATCCGTTCGTGGTTCACCACCACGGTCCCCTGCCGGGACCAGCCATGGAAATGCAGCAGCACCGGCAGAGGTGTTTCACCATCCCAGCCATCAGGTTCTAAAACGTGATACGAGCGGTCACCGAGATCACAGACAATATCGCCGTGGCATTCGGTTTTCCAGGGCCCCATGGCAAAGGCGGGCCCGGTCATCAGCAGAAGAAGGCAGAGCAATCGACAGATCATGCGCCCGACCCTAACGAGGCATTCCGCCCTGTCACTTAACATATCGGTGTGGTCCGAACGTAGGCCGGGCTTCAGCTCGGCACCCACCCATCGCACATGGCGGGCTGAAGCCCGCCCTACGTCAGGTCAAAGCATCAAGCCGCGCTTAGCAGCCAAACCAACTGCTCACCACCACTTCCAAAACCCGCAATTGCGTTTGTAAATGAGGTCCTGAGTTTTTTCTCTCTGAATTCTATCGCGCATCTGAAACACAGCAGGCCGCAAAAACTCGAAACCAGCAATTAGAATTCCGGGCAAGAACAGAAGTGCCGATGCAACAAAAGCAATCAGAACTGCAACCGGCTGGCTTTTCCAAACCCACAGCACAAAAGTTGGCGTCACAAACATCGCGAGGAACAAACACAAACACCAAAGCAGTGGATGCCTAGAAGCCTTTTGCTTCCACCAATCCTTATATGCGGTCAGCCAGTCGTCCGATGTGCTCTCTACCGCGACAAACCACCATGCAGGTTTGGCATATCCAGCGCTGCAAACCCGTAGTGGCGCAGCCAGCGCAGGTCGCTATCAAAGAACGCCCGCAAATCCGGAATGCCGTATTTCAGCATCGCCAGACGGTCGATGCCAATCCCGAATGCAAAACCCTGATAGACCTCGGGGTCGATCCCTCCAGCGGCGATCACCTTGGGGTGGACCATGCCGGAACCAAGGATTTCCATCCAGTCGTCGCCCTCGCCGATCTTCAGCTGACCGTTGTCCCACGAACAGCGGATATCGACCTCGGCCGACGGCTCGGTGAAGGGGAAGTGCGAGGCGCGGAAGCGCAGTTCGACATCGTCGACCTCGAAGAACGCCTTCACGAACTCTTCCAGAACCCATTTCAGGTTCGCCATCGAGATGTCCTTGTCGATGGCCAGCCCCTCGACCTGATGGAACATCGGCGTGTGGGTCTGGTCATAATCGGCGCGGTAGACGCCGCCCGGACAGATCACGCGGATCGGCGCGCCCTGTTTCTCCATCGAGCGAATCTGGACAGGCGAGGTATGGGTGCGCAGCACATGCGGCGGGCGGTTATCACCCTCGGCGCGGTGCATATAGAACGTGTCCATCTCGGCCCGTGCGGGGTGGTGACCGGGGATGTTCAGCGCGTCGAAATTGTACCAGTCGTCTTCAACACGCGGCCCTTCGGCCACCGAGAAGCCCAGTTCAGCAAAGATCGCGGTCAGTTCCTCGGTCGCCTGGCTGATCGGGTGGATTGACCCCTGACGGCGCGGGCGGGTCGGCAGGGTGACGTCCAGCCATTCGGTCCGCAGGCGCTCATCCAGTGCAACATCGGCCAGCGCGGCTTTTTTGGCGGACAGCGCCGAGTTGATCTCATCCTTAAGGGCATTCAGCGCCGGGCCTGCGACCTGACGTTCCTCGGGCGTCATCTTGCCCAGCTCGCGCATCTTCAACGCGACCTCGCCTTTTTTGCCAACAGCCGCGACGCGGATCGCCTCAAGCGCGTTTTCGTCGCCTGCCTCGGCGATTTGGCCCAGATACTTTGCCTTAAGATCGTCCATGACGGCCCTCTGAATTTGGTCGAGAACCTGCTATCGGCCCCGCCCCGCGAATGCAAGCGGGACGGTGCGCATCAATAGCTGTATTCGGGATAAATCCGGGTCAGGTCTCCATTCCAGTCGCCATTGTAGTGTTCCAGCAACTCATCTGCCGGAACCTTGCCGGTGTCGATGCTTTCCTTCAACGCGTTCAGGAAATGCGTCTCATCCGGGACCAGCCCACCAGCACCGGGGCGCGCGCGGGCTTTCAGGCCCGCCTCGGAGATCGCCACGACTTCACGCGCCAGATCATGCATGTTGACGTTGCCAACCTGCGCCTGAAGCCCGTCTTTAGCCGCCGCAACACGCAGCCCCTCGCGCGTTTCAGCATCCCAGCCCTTGACCAGATCCCACGCTGCATCCAGCGCGGTTTGGTCATAGGTGAGCCCAACCCAGAAGGCCGGCAAGGCGCAAAGCCGTCGCCAAGGGCCACCATCCGCACCGCGCATCTCCATGAACTTCTTGATCCGCGCCTCGGGGAAGGCCGTCGTCAGGTGATCGGCCCAATCCGACAGGGTCGGCGTTTCTCCCGGCAATGCAGGCAATTCACCCTTGAGGAAATCGCGGAACGACATGCCCAGCGCGTTGATGTACTGACCATTGCGGTAGACAAAATACATCGGAACATCGAGCGCGTATTGGACATAGCGTTCGAATCCAAAGCCATCCTCGAACACGAAGGGCAACATGCCCGTGCGCGCATCGTCCAGATGTCGCCAGATATGGCTGCGCCAGCTTTTCTGGCCGTTCACCTTGCCTTCGAAGAACGGAGAATTGGCAAACAGCGCCGTCGCCACCGGCTGCAACGCCAGCGCCACGCGCAGTTTCTGTACCATGTCGGCCTCGGACCCGAAGTCGATATTGACCTGAACGGTACACGTCCGCCGCATCATGGCGCGGCCCATGGTGCCGACTTTTTCCATATAATCGTTCATCAGCCGATACCGCCCCTTGGGCATCAGCGGCATCTGGTCATGCGTCCAGATCGGCGCCGCGCCCAGACCGATGAATCCCACGCCGATCTCATCGGCGATATCCTTCACCTCGCGCAGGTGAGTGTTCACCTCATCGCAGGTTTCATGGATCGTCTCCAGAGGGGCGCCCGACAGCTCCAGCGCGCCACCCGGTTCAAGGCTGACATTTGCGCCGTCCTTTTCAAGACCGATCAGATGACCGGATTCACGGACCTCTCCCCAGCCGTGGCGATCCCGCAACCCCTCCAACACGGCGACAATGGATCGCTTTCCTTCAAAAGGCAGAGGTTTCAGCGTGTCCTTGCAATAGCCGAATTTCTCATGCTCGGTGCCGATGCGCCAATCTTGCTTGGGTTTGCAACCCGATTCCAGATATTCGGCCAGTTGTTCATGGCGTTCGATCGGACCGCCGCCGGACTGAGGGATGGACATGAACCGTGCTCCGATCCTGCTGTGTCTGTTTTGAAGGTCAAGTGGTGGTCGTAAATGGCGCCAGTGTCAATGCAACGGCAGATGCGCCGGGCGCGACGGTGTACGTTCCCAGATAACGACCGGATGCTGCGATTTGCCGTTGAGTTCCGATAGCATTTGCTCGGTTTTGAGGCCCGGCAGGTTTGAGAATACGTCGAACAATGCCTCGGCTCCTTCTGCATTCACAGGAATGTGAAGCGCTGGCTGGCCCGGCTGATCCATAACCCAATGTGCAGGGTCGGAGGTCGGGTCAAGGGCCAGACGCTCAATTTCGCGGGACGCGACGATGCCGCCATCCAAGGGGCCCAGATAAGTGATCTGACCTTCATCAATCGTCACGACACCTTGCCCCCCCACACCTGTTCTGAAGCGCGCGCGCTGTATGCCGATCACAGTCAAAGCCGCTGACACGACAATCAGAAACCAGCCTACCCAAGCCAGCAGCCCACCCGGCCCGCTGATCCAGCTCAGACCAAGGATCAGGACAAAAGCCGCAACCAGAACCTCGCGCCAACGCCAAAGCGCCAGTTTTGCCTCGGGTCGGATGAAACTCATGAGAGCACCCTTTGCGGTTCCTGCAGCAAAGCGACCTTGTACCAACCCACCTGTTGGAACCCAATCGCCTCATAGGCACGGGCGGCAGGTGTGTTGTTCGCAAACAGGATCGCGGCCGCCGCGCCCTCGGATTTTGCTTTCTGCATCAATGCGGTCGTGACCCGTCGACCCAGGCCACGATTTCTGTTTTTACGTGGAACAAAAACACCACCGACCTGAACTTGGTCGTGAACCCTGGCATTTACAGACGCCATGGCAACCGGCGCGTCGCCTTCCATCAGGACAATCGCCCTGCCTGCGGTCAATTCCGCCTCGACGCGCTCTGCCGCCAGCTCACGCGCCTCTTCGCCTGCGGCCTGTCCGGTATCCTCGATGTAATCCGCGAACCAAATGTGCAGTCTTGACCGATCCTCGGCGCGCAAATCGCGATATGGAACAGGTGCCTCAGTCAGACCTCGCAGGTCACGTCGATAAAGCGGTTCATCGTGGTTCAACCGGTACTTCGCCTGCCCCAATCCCAAAGCGCCCAACGTCAGCTCGACCTGAGGTGCATCCCCCGTCATACCCAAAACGGTTTCGCCTTCGATCATCCGCGCGAAACACTCGGCAGCTTCGGTTTCGGCGTTGGGCAATTGAACCATCAGATAGCCCTTCTTGCTGAGCCCAAAGACACCCTGAACCTGATCCTCACCCCAGATGAAGTAGCGGCTGGAATATTCATTCGCATTCAACCCCACCCCGTGGGCCGCCAAATTGCTGCGCAAAAACATTGAACTGTCAGGGTAGCGGGACAGAAACATCTCTAGCGCCGGGGCATCCGATTGAACCGCCTCGCGAATCACGACCAATCCCCCAATGCCTGCTGCCACATGGTCAACGCGGCCACCGCCGCTGTATCCGCCCGCAGAATACGCGGGCCAAGACTGACTACATGCGCATAGGGTAAAGCCGACAGCCGCGCACGCTCAGCGTTGGAAAACCCGCCTTCCGGGCCGATGAGAATGGCCCAGGGGCGCCCTTTTTCATTCGCTGCCAGCCGCAGGGCCGAGCCGACCTCGGCCTCGTTGCAGAACATCAACTGCCGACCTTCAGGCCAGGTCTTCAGCACGCGGTCCAGCCGCTGAAGGTCTGCCACTTCGGGCACGTAGGTTCCACCGCATTGTTCAGCGGCTTCGATTGCATGAGCCTGAAGCCGGTCTTGCCGGATACGGTCTGCGTTGGTGAATTCGGTCTGAACTGGCAGGATGCGAGCCGCGCCCATTTCAGCGGCTTTTTCTACAATGAAGTCGGTGCGCGCCTTTTTGATCGGCGCAAACAGGAACCACAGATCGGGGGGCAGATGCAAAGGTTTGGTCTGCCTGACACAGGTCAGAGCGCCACCGCGTTTTCCGGACTCGGCCACCTCGGCCAGCCACTCTCCATCTTTGCCGTTAAACAGCGCCACTGCTCCGCCAACCGGCAGTCGCATGACGCCAAACAGATAGTGCGCCTGATCGCGCGTCAAAGGAACCGATTGCCCCTGACCCAAGGGCTGCTCTACATACAGTCTGATTTTCGCACTCATGAGACCTACATATGCAAGGCAATGCCCCAACACCAGATGGTCAAGTCGCCGATGCCGTCACCGGCAACTGGGTCGACACATATGCCCCAGCCTTTGCCCGACCGTATCTGCGCCTCAGCCGCGCGGACCGGCCCATCGGCACATGGCTGTTGCTGCTTCCATGTTGGTGGGGGCTGGCGCTGGCCATCCTGCATGACGGTCAACCGCGTTGGGAAGATCTGTGGATTGCCCTAGGCTGCGCATTCGGAGCTTTTTTGATGCGAGGTGCCGGTTGCACGTGGAATGACATTACAGACCGGGAATTCGACGCACAGGTTGAACGCACACGCTCGCGCCCGATACCGTCGGGGCAAGTCAGTGTCCGGCAAGCTGCGGCCTGGATGATACTGCAAAGCCTTCTGGCGCTCGGCGTTCTTCTCAGCTTCAATCAGGCGGCGATTGCCATGGGTGTGTTATCTTTATTGCCGGTGACCGTTTATCCGTTTGCCAAGCGGTTTACCTGGTGGCCTCAGGTTTTTCTGGGGCTGGCCTTCAACTGGGGCGCATTACTGGCCTGGACGGCGCATAGCGGGTCGCTCGGCTGGCCTGCTGGCACGCTGTACCTGTCCGGCATCGCCTGGACCCTGTTCTATGACACGATCTATGCACATCAGGATACCGAGGACGATGAACTGGTCGGCATCAAATCCACCGCGCGCCTGTTTGGCACCGACACGGCGAAATGGCTGAAGTATTTTCTGGTTGCAACGGTATCGCTGATGGGGCTGGCCATTATTGATGCCGGGGTGCCTGACGCGTCAATTCTGGCGTTGGGGGTCGCGCTTTGCGGCCCCTGGGCCATGGGCTGGCACATGATGTGGCAATTGCGCGGGCTTGATACCGAAGACAACGCCAAGCTGCTGCTGCTGTTTCGTGCCAACCGCGATACCGGCTTTATTCCGCTGATCTTCCTTTGCGTCGCCTTGTTGCTCTGATTGCACCCGCTGAACGGGGCCTGTAAAGATCGGCGCAAACGCCTGAGGAGTGCCAAACCCAAACATGCGTCTGCCGTATTTTATCGCTGTTTCCCTGATCTTTCTTGTATCAGCTGGCCTGTCACTTCTGGCGGCCAGCTATGCTGTTACCGAGATCGAAGAATCATCGGAACTCGCTGTACGGCGCTCGCTGGACCTGAAAGGACATGATTGGGCCGAGGTCGAAGCCGATGGTTTGCGGGTGGTCCTGACCGGTACAGCGCCAGATGAAGCGACCCGCTTTAACGCTCTGACCGCCGCGGGAACCGAAGTTGATACATCCCGCGTAATCGACGAAATGGAGGTTATCGCAACTTCCGCCCTCGCAGCACCGCGCTTTTCGGTAGAAATCCTGCGAAATGACAGTGGAATTTCGGTGATAGGTCTGATCCCGGCCAGTGAGAACAGGGACAAGCTGATCCAACGGCTTGGCAATCTGGACAGATCTGTTGCCATTTCGGACCTGATGGAAACAGCAGATTACCCGAAGCCCAAAGGGTGGGATGCCGCAATATCTTACGCGTTGGAGGCCCTGACCCACCTGCCCCGCGCCAAAATTTCCGCCAACCCGGATCTGGTCAGGATCACGGCAATTGCCAACAGTCAGCAAGAAAAACAAAAACTGGAACGCGACCTGACCCGTAGGGCACCGCCCAGTCTGCGGGTTGGGCTGGCGATTTCAGCACCTCGCCCGGTCGTCACACCATTTACTTTGCGTTACCTGATCGACGAAGAAGGCGGGCATTTTGACGCCTGCTCGGCGCAGGATGAGAAGGCACGTGACCGAATCGTGGCCGCCGCGAAAAACGCCGGGTTAACGGGGCCTTATTCCTGCACCATCGCCTTGGGCGAACCATCGCCACGCTGGCCAGAAGCAGCCGAGAAAAGCATTCAGGCGCTGTTCCGGATAGGCCAGGGTTCGGTCACCATGTCAGACGCGGACATTACCCTGATCGCAGCGGAGGGAACCGATCCTGCGTTGTTCGACCGGGTTGTGGGCGAGCTTGAAACCGAGCTGCCTGCGGTCTTCGCCTTGCACGCCGTATTGCCCGAGCCTGAGACAACGAACCCAAATGGCCCGGTCGAGTTCTCGGCCACCCGCAGCCCTGAAGGGCTGGTGCAATTGCGCGGACGGCTGGGTGATGAAACTCTGCGCGACATGGTCGACAGCTACGCGCGCGCGGCCTTTGGATCCGATCAGGTATATACTGCCACCCGCATCGTTTCGGATCTCCCGACGGACTGGCCTGTACGTGTTCTGGCCGGTCTGGAGGCTTTGGGTCAGCTCCACAACGGCGTATTGACCGTAACACCCGATACGGTCGAACTGATCGGCCTCAGCCACGAAGAAGACGCCAAGGCCCGCATCGCAGGTCAATTGTCCGACAAGTTGGGCGAGGGGCAGGAATACACCCTGACCATCACCTATCAGCCCCCACCGGAACCCGAGGACGCCCTGCCCGACCCGGAAGTCTGCGAGGCCCAAATTGCTGAAATTCAGGCCACCAGCAAAATCGCCTTTGAGCCCGGATCGGCCACGATTGCATCAGACTCGCGCGATGTGGTGAACCAGATTGCGGATATCCTGCGCGACTGCGGTCCGATCCGTATGGAGATTCAGGGCCACACAGACAGTCAGGGCCGTGAAGAGATGAACCAACAACTCAGCCAGGCGCGGGCGCAATCCATTCTGAACGAGCTGCGCGGGCGGCGCATTCCTACCAGCAGCTACACCGCCGTGGGGTATGGGGAAACGCAACCCATCGCTGACAACGACACCGAAGAGGGTCGGGAAGAAAACCGCCGGATCGAGTTCCGTCTGATCCGC
Source organism: Ruegeria sp. O4 (assembly GCF_056535125.1). Classification (NCBI taxonomy): domain Bacteria; kingdom Pseudomonadati; phylum Pseudomonadota; class Alphaproteobacteria; order Rhodobacterales; family Roseobacteraceae; genus Ruegeria; species Ruegeria sp. O4. The sequence goes on from NZ_JBQERO010000003.1 coordinate 236,287, forward strand.
CCTGAGCCTGTTGAGGGTAGAGAAACAGGCCTTGAAGCGCTTGAGGCCGAGGCTGCGACTTCCGCAGAGGACCAAACCGACACGACCGCACCAGATGCGGATGCAGGGGACCAGTAAGTTGAACAGAACAGAATTCGTCATTGTAACTGCCATTATCCTGTTCGCCGCCTTCTGCATGGGCTGGTTTGCCAACTGGCTGGCGCACCGCCTGTCCCGAGTAAGTCAAAGCGACGTTGCCGATCTGGACCGGATGAGTCAGGAGTTGCACGAGGCCGAGGAAACCCGCGATCAGGCCATCACCTATTTGCAGCAACGTGAGGCCGAATTGACAAACCAGCTAACCCAGACAGAGGCCGAGCTGGCAGCTGCTATGGATGGCCTGCGGGCCGCGCGTCAGGAGGCCGAAGAACTGCGCGGACGGATCAACAACGCGGATTAAGTATACGACCTTGCGCCACCGCCCAAGTTTGCAAGAATAAACGGTCGCTAAATCACTACCACCGGGTCAGCGCGTCTTCGTCTTCGTCTTTGGCTGCGACCCATTCCGCACCAGAGTGGGTGATTTCCTTCTTCCAGAAAGGTGCGCGAGACTTCAGATAATCCATCAGATATTCCGCTGCCTCAAACGCATCTTTACGATGCGGCGCAGCGGTCGCCACCATCATGATCCTGTCTCCCGGGGCCAGTCGGCCATGACGATGGATCACCAGCACGTCACCCAATGACCACCGCTCCTTGGCTTCCTGGGCAATCTTGGTCAGCGCCCGTTCCGTCATACCCGGATAGTGTTCAATCTCCATCACATCCAGATCACCGCTTGCCAGGTCGCGCACAACGCCAGTGAAGGTGACAATGGCTCCGTTGGCATCATCCCCGGCGGCAAAAGCATTGGCCTCGGCGCCCAGATCGAATGCTTCCTGCTGAACAGCGATCCGCATCGCTCAACCGCCCGTCATTGGTGGAAAAAACGCCACTTCCCGAACGCCCGACAGCGAGGCGTCAAAATCCGACAACTCCTGATCCAGTGCAACGCGCAGGGCGGACAAATCGGCAAATGCCGCGGCATAGCGTTCTTCCCGCGCGCTCAACTCGGCCACCAGATCATTGACAGTGACTGCCTGCGTCTCGACTTTTTCCTTTGGCAAACCGATACGTTCGCGTACCCATGCAAAATACAGCACATCCATCCCTCAGATCTCCTTCAGATGTGGCATGGCTTTACGTAGGTAATCATAGCCGGTGATCAATGTCAGCGCCGCCGCAATCCACAGCAACCACAGCCCGATCTGGCCTGCCCAGAACATACCATGGATGTTCCAGCGCAGGTGATTCACATCTTCAACCTGGCCCGCGATAATCTGTTCTACCAGCGCGTCGTCCATGCCGAAACTCGCCATCACGGCATAGTGTTCAAAGATGCCCTGCGAGAACAGCACGGCGATGGCGATCATCTGCGCTGTTGTTTTCCACTTGGCCAGCTTTGTAACCTTCAGCGTCCCCGCCACATCGCCCAGATATTCGCGCAGGCCCGAGACAAAAACCTCGCGGAACAGGATCACGGTGGCGGGTAGCACCAGCCATGGCGTCCAGTGTTCGGTCGAATAGCCAACCAGAATCATCAGCGCGATCACCACCATTGCCTTGTCGGCAATCGGATCCAGCATCGCGCCCATCTTGGTTTCCTGTTTCCACGCACGGGCCAGATAGCCATCAAACCAATCGGTGATCGCCGCCGAAAGGAACAGTATCAAAGCGAACCAGTCCGCATAGGGCCGGGTGAAGTACAAAAACATTACGGCCAGACCGGGCGCAGCCAGCAGGCGTAGAACCGTCAGGATATTGGGCAAATTCCACTTCATGGCTTGGACCCTATATCGCCGGTTCAAGACAGAAAAGACAAACCGGTAAAAAACTACATCACTCACAACAGCTTGGTCAAAGCGCCGCAGGTCCGACGCTTTGCGCCTCGTGCACTTGGCGTTTCACGTCTTTGCAGTCAGATTGCCCGTCGACTGCAAAGTGGAACGTTCAGGATGACAGCGCATATTCAAACCGACGCCCGGTCGAACATGGTCGGCAGCCTGTGGATGGTGGCCGCAATGGCGGGCTTTGCGTTGGAGGATGCGTTGCTGAAAGCAGCATCGACCGCGCTTCCGATCTGGCAGGTTCTGGTTCTGTTCGGGACTGGCGGGTCCGTAATCTTTGCGGCACTGGCGTCGGCTCGCGGAAAACGTCTGATACACCCAGACGTTCTATCCCGCCCGATGAAAGTTCGGGTGCTGTTCGAAGTCTTTGGTCGGCTGTTCTATGTGCTCGCCATCGCGTTGACGCCCTTGTCCTCGGCCACCGTGATCTTGCAAGCAACGCCTTTGGTTGTGGTCGCAGGCGCGGCGTTATTCTTTGGTGAAGCGGTTGGTTGGCGGCGATGGAGCGCGATTTTTGTCGGTATGATCGGAGTCGTCATTATTCTGCAACCGACCGGGGACAGTTTTTCACTGCTGTCGATGCTGGCCGTGCTGGGTATGTTAGGGTTCGCAGGGCGTGATCTGGCCAGCCGCGCGGCCCCTGCGACCCTTGGAACCGAAGTACTGGGGTTTTATGGTTTCCTCAGCATTATCGTCGCGGGCCTTGCCTATCGGGTGTGGGAAGGCGCACCCATGACACCGGTTAGCACGCACACCAGCCTGCATCTGACGGGCGCGGTTCTGATGGGCGTCATGGCCTATGCCGCGCTCATGAACGCAATGCGCACGGGTGAAGTGTCAGCCGTGACCCCGTTCCGCTATACGCGACTGCTGTTCGGTATCGGGTTGGGTATCGCCCTGTTCGGCGAAAGCCTGGACCGTACTATGTGGGTCGGCAGCGCGCTTATTGTGGCCTCGGGCCTCTATATCCTGTGGCGGGGGCGACAGGTCTAACCCTTGTCGTGGAAGAAATCATAGACTTTCTGAGCCAACCCGGCCGAGATTCCCTCGACCGCTTTCAGGTCTGCCAGATTGGCCCGGCTTACCGCTTTGGCGCTGCCGAAGTGAGTCAGCAATGCGCGCTTGCGTGCAGCCCCGACGCCCGGAATTTCATCCAGCGGCGTGGCACCAACGGCCTTGGCGCGTTTCGCGCGATGGGTGCCAATGGCAAAACGGTGCGCCTCGTCCCTTAACCGTTGAATAAAGTACAAGACCGGATCGTTGCGTTTTAGGGCAAAGGGGCGCTGGCCGATCCGGTGAAACTCTTCCTTGCCGTGGTCACGGTCGACCCCTTTGGCAACACCGACCATCGGAATGTCTTCGACCCCGTGGGCCTGCATGATCTCGTGCACGGCGCTGACCTGTCCGGCACCGCCATCGATCAACAGCAGGTCGGGCCAAAGCCCTTTATCCCGATCCGGGTCTTCTTTTTGCAGGCGGGTGAAGCGACGGTTCAGAACCTCTTTCATCATGCCGAAATCATCACCCGGCGTCAGGTCGTCGCCGCGAATGTTGAACTTGCGATAGGCGTTTTTCATGAACCCGTCGGGCCCTGCCACGATCATACCACCCACCGCGTTAGTGCCTTGGATATGAGAGTTATCGTAGACCTCAATCCGTCCCGGTGGACTATCCAGATCAAACGCCTCTGCCACCCCGCGCAGCAACTTGGCCTGCGTGGCGCTTTCCGACATGCGCCTGGCCAGAGACTCTCGCGCATTGCGCAAGGCACCTGCAACCAGTTCCTGTTTCTCACCACGCAGCGGGACAAGGATTTCGACTTTGCGCCCGGCTTTCTCGGACAAAGCCTCCTGCATTAAATCGGCGTTTTCGATCCCGTCCGACAAGATCAACTGCCGTGGTGGTTCCTTGTTGTCGTAGAACTGGCCAAGGAAAGCCTCCATCACTTCGGCATGTGATACATCCGGGCCAACACGCGGATAAAAGTCCTTGTTGCCCCAGTTCTGGTTGGCCCGGATGAAGAATACCTGAACACAGGCTTGCCCGCTGTCCATATAAAGGCCGATCACATCCGCCTCGGTCACGCCACGAGGGTTGATGCCTTGCGCGGTCTGTACCTGCGTCAGCGCCCGGATGCGGTCGCGCAGACCGGCGGCGCGTTCGAACTCCATAGCCTCGGACGCCGCCATCATCTGTTCAGCCAGTTCCTCCTGCACCTTGGTCGAGCGCCCCGACAGGAAACGTTCTGCATCCTTGACGCTTTCACTGTAATCTTGCGCCGAAATCAAACCGACACACGGCCCGGAACACCGTTTGATCTGATAAAGCAGACAGGGCCGCGTGCGGCTGTCGAACATGGAATCCGAACAGTTACGCAGCAGGAATGCCTTTTGCAGCTGGTTCAATGTGCGGTTTACAGCACCCGCGCTGGCAAATGGTCCGAAATAGGCGCCTTTTTCCTTCTTCGCCCCACGGTGTTTTTTGATCTGCGGAAAGTCATGATCCTTGGCGACCAGGATGTTCGGAAAGCTTTTGTCGTCCCGCAGCAGCACATTGTATTTCGGTTTAAGCTGCTTGATCAGGTTCTGCTCCAGCAGCAGCGCTTCGGTTTCCGTTCTTGTGGTTAGAAACATCATCGAAGCGGTCGAGGAAATCATCTTCTCGATCCGGCCCGAGTGACCCGGCCTTGTATAGTTCGACACCCGCGCCTTCAGGTTTCGCGCCTTGCCCACGTATAAAACCCGACTGTCGGCATCCAGCATCCGGTACACCCCGGGTGAGCTGTCCAGCGTCTTTGCGTAGCGCTGAATGCAGGCATAACCGGTCAGGGACGATTCACTGTGGGTAGTCATGGGATTCCGATATGATTCTCTTATACTGGCTGCAATCTTGCGGGCTTCAGATCAAGAGAAAACAAATCCACGATTCCTGTGGATAAGTGTGAAGATAAGTTTTCACAGCCTTAGAATTTCCCTTGTTTCATTACCACTTCATTAACATGCACAAAAAATAGGCACATTATCAAGATGCTGATTTTTAACGATATTTTTTCACACATTTAGCAAGTGTATGAAAAAAAAGACATTTTTGTAACACGCAGGTAACACAAACGTGCGCGGTGCAAAACTTGCAGCGATATTGCTTATTCAACTCCCAGAACGTCCGGTGTTTTCCACCCCAGGTGTTGGCCGCCATCCACGCATATCAGTTGCCCCGTTACTGCGTGTGCATCCAGAAAATATCCCAAGGCGGCGGTGATATCCGACGGATTTGACCCACGTTCCAGAACAGTATTCGTTCGTTGCGCCTGGAAATGCTCAGCGCTTTGACGATGCCCCTGTACCGTCGGTCCGGGTCCGATGGCATTGACCCGGATTGCAGGGGACAGCGCCTGTGCCGAGGTACGGGTCAGCGTCCATAGCCCCATTTTGGCGATGGTGTAAGACATGAACTCGGGTGTCAGCTTGCGTACACGCATGTCCACCATGTTGATGATCAGACCGGTCGCAAGGGGTTCGCCATTTTCGTCCGTGTCCGGGGCCAGCCCCTGCCCAGCCATGGCTTGGGTCAAAACGAACGGTGCCCGCAGATTGCTGTCGAGATGGCGGTCCCAGCTTTGGCGGGTCGCGGTGTGAACGCTGTCATACTCAAAGATCGAGGCGTTGTTCACCAGACAGGTGATCGGCCCGCCCAGAGCCTCGGCTGCTTTGGGCAGCAGATCCTGCACCTCTGCCTCATCCAGCAGATCAGCCTGCAATGCCACTGACCGTCGGCTTATAGCCTGTACCTCCGCCACAGTCTCGTGCGCGGGGCGTTCTGAGGACGCATAATGAACGGCGACATCATATCCACGACCCGCCAGATAAAGCGCCATGGCCCGGCCCAGACGAATACCGGCACCGGTCACTAAAGCTCGGGTCATGCTTCACCTCGTTTTGTCAGATCACACCAGCAATACAGTGACATAAAGCGCATAAAGGAAGGTCAGCACCAGCCCCCAACCGCGAGAGATATCCTGCTTGAAGACAACAAAGGGAACCAGAAGCAGTGATGCGCCCAACATGACCCAAAGGTCAAAATGCAGGAAACCGGGATCAACCGGGATACGCCCGAACCAGGTTGCGATCCCGATAATGGCCAGAAGATTGAACATGTTCGAGCCAATCACGTTGCCAAGGGCCACATCGGCCTGTCGGCGCAAAGCGGCCATCACGGTTGTCGCCAGTTCGGGTAAAGACGTTCCAACCGCAATCAGGGTCAGACCGATAACCGTTTCACTGACACCATATGTCCGGGCGATGACCGTCGCATTTTCCACCAGCAGGTGCGCCCCCATAGGAAGGCCCACAAGGCCGAGAATCAGGTAAACCGATACCTTCCAGTAAGGCATGTCAGGATCCGCTTCTTCCAGGCCTTCAAGGTCGTCGTCATCGGCACAGGCTTCCCCACAGGCCTTGCGGTGCGCCTTTGCTTCTCGAAACGCATTCATCAGAACCAGGCCCAAAGCCGCCAGCAGGATCAGGCCGCTGACGACGGTGAATGTTCCACAAAACGCCAACCCTATGAACAGGGCCGTCGCCATCAGCATGAAGGCATAGTTCCTACGGCTGTCGCATTCGCTGGTATGGATCGTTGCCAGCATCGCAGGAAGACCAAGAACCAACAGGATGTTGGCCGTGTTTGATCCGACAACATTACCTAGCGCAATACCCGGTGCGTGTTCCTTGACGGCGCTGATAGCAATCAGCAACTCGGGCGCGGACGTGCCGAAGGCCACAATCGTAAGGCTGACGATCAAGGCCGGGACCCCCAAGCGCAGACTCAGGTTCACTGCGCCACGCACCAAGGCATCGCCTGCCAGCAACAGGATCAACAGGCCAAGACCAGACAGCAGCCACGTGGTGATCAAGCCCGGCCTCCTTTTTTACAGGCACAAGGGCCTTTTCCGATGCGATAGCGACCGCATCGCGGACATTTCGCCGAGCTTAGCTTCTTTTGCCCAGGAAACCGCAGCTTGCCGAACATTGCCAATACGCCCATTGCGATCAGAAAAAGAGTGACAGCCTTTACGATCACGTCACAAACCGAAACGCGCGTAGGCTGCCCGCTCCTCTAACCCTGCGATAGCATCCTGCGCCAGGCTGGCCCCAAACCGGGTCCAGATCGGTTTTTTCACGCCATAGCGGCGAAATTTGACCTTGTCACCGAAACGGTCCTGCACCTTTGGCTTCAGATGGGCGATGCCGTCGATAAGCCCCAGTTCCTGCGCGCGACGCGCCAGCCAGACCTCGCCCGTGAACAGGTCAGCTTCCTGATTCAGCTTGTCCCCGCGCCGATCTTTGACGTGCGCAATGAAATTCTCGTGGATATCGCCCAATAACCCTTGCAGGCGGGCTACATCCTCTTTCTTTTCCGGTGAAAACGGGTCGAGCATGGACTTCGATTTCCCGGCGGTATGGACCCGCCGCTCAAATCCCTGCCGCGCCAGAAAGACATGCGCGCCAAATCCAGCCGAGATCACACCGATCGATCCCAGTACGGAACTGTCATCGGCCCAGATCTCATCCGCTGCGGCGGCCAGCCAATACCCACCGGATGCAGCGACGTCTTCAACAAAAGCGATGACCGGCACGTCCAGTTCTTCGGACAAACGCCGAATGCGCGCGCCGATCATTGAACTTTGGACAGGGGATCCGCCCGGTGAATTGATCTCAAGCGCCACGGCCGCAGGTTTTCCCTTGCGAAAGGCTTTCTCGAGAACCGGCGCAAGCGTGGCGTCGTTCAAGGACCCGCGCCCGGCCATTCCAATGGCGCCGGACAGGCGGACAACGGCCACACAGGGGTGTTTTTTGACGAACGGCAGGCTGAGCTTCATGGGTGCCGATGTAGAGTGCCACCAACCCGTAAACAAGAGACTCTTCGAACCTTGAACGCGACGTGAACCAAATTCACACACTCAATGGGCAAAAATGCAACGCACCGGCGTGGGTTAGCTGCGAATGCGCCAGCCAGTTTTGAAGATCCAGCCAATGACCGCCAGACACACCCCAGTAAAGGTTATGATGGCCAGCAAACTCAGGGCGATGGGCACATCCGCAAGCCCGAAAAACGACCAGCGAAACCCCGAGATCAGATAGACGACCGGATTGAACAACGTGATCGTCTGCCACAGAGGCGGCAGCATCGAGATTGAATAAAACGTACCGCCAAGGAAGATAAGTGGCGTGACCACAAGCTGCGGTACCAGAGACATCTGTTCAAAATTACTGGCCCATATCCCGATGATAAAGCCCAGCAACGAGAAGCTGAGACATGAAAGGATCAAAAACGCCGCCATGGCAAAGGGGTGTTCGATCCGTATGTCGACGAAGAAGGTCGACGTGGCCAGAATGACCAGTCCCACGAACAGCGCTTTGGTGGCCGCTGCACCGACATACCCAATCACGATTTCGATAAAATTCACCGGCGCCGACAGCAGCTCGTAAATGGTGCCCAGAAACTTTGGGAAATAAATTCCGAAAGACGCGTTCGAGATCGACAGCATCACCACCGACAGCATAATCAAGCCCGGCACAATGAACGCGCCGTAGGATACGCCCTCGACCTCCTGAATTCGACTGCCGATGGCGGTGCCAAAAACCACGAAATACAGCGAGGTGGAAAGAACCGGTGACAGGAAACTTTGCGCCAGGGTGCGAAAGAAGCGAGCCATTTCGAACCGGTAGATTGCAGCGATTGCGGTCCAGTTCATGCCGCCTCTCCGGATACCAGGTTTACAAATATCTCTTCCAGGCTCGATTGCCGTGTCTGCACATCGCGCAATACCAGCCCGGCCTGCGACACGTCATTCAACAGGGTCGTTATCCCCGTGCGATCCGCATGGGTATCGTAGGTATAGATCAGGCTATCCCCCGCGCCGTTGAGGGTCAGATTGTGGCTGGCCAAATCATCGGGAATCCTGGCGATTGGCTCAGTCAGCATGACGACAATCTGCTTTTTGCCCATCTGCGCCATAAGCGTGTCTTTATCCTGCACCAAAAGCAACTCACCCTTGTCAATAACGCCGACGCGATCCGCGATGGCTTCGGCCTCTTCGATATAGTGGGTGGTCAGAATGATGGTGACACCGTCCCGTTTTAGCTCGGCCACGATTCCCCACATATCCTTGCGCAGCTCGACATCCACACCCGCCGTCGGTTCATCCAGAAACAAAACACGTGGTTCATGCGCCAAGGCCTTGGCGATCAGCACGCGGCGTTTCATGCCGCCCGACAACTCCTTGATTGCGTTCTTGCGCTTTTCCCACAGCGAAAGCTTGCGCAGAATGTCCTCGATCCGGGCGTTGTCTTTGCCCAGCCCAAACAATCCGCGTGACAGCCGAACTGTGTTCCAGACCTTTTCAAACGGTTCCAGCGCGATCTCTTGCGGGACAAGCCCGATCATCCTGCGCGCTGCGCGATAATCCGACTGAATGTCGTGCCCGCCGACTGAAACCGCGCCAGATGTTGGCGTGGTTATTCCGCAGATCGTCGAGATCAGAGTGGTTTTTCCCGCCCCATTCGGCCCCAGAAGCGCAAGAATTTCGCCTTCTTCAATGTCCAGAGACACACCTTTCAGCGCCTCGAACCCATCGGCGTAGGATTTGCGCAGATCTCTGATGGATAAAATGGTCGTCATATCCGCTCCCCGTTCTGGCCCAGACCCTATCGCCCCGAACACAGGGATAACAGGCCCATTCCGCACCATGTGATGAACAACTGCCAAAAGGAAGACCGCCCGCGCCAGCAATCATCCGGCTTGCAATCCCGACACCAGCCAGCAAACTCTGCCGGAAACGGAGGGCCTTGATGCTGAACGGAATACGTGTTGTCGAACTCGAAGGTCTGGGCCCCGGCCCGTTTAGTGCCATGTTACTGGCAGATCTGGGCGCTGACGTGATAACAGTCCACCGCAAAGGGGGCGCCGCAACACCGGGTATGCCGGAACGTTCCCTGCTGGACCGGGGCAAAAGATCCATCGCACTTGATCTGAAGAACGCCAATGATCTGGATACCGCACTTCGCCTTATTGACACAGCCGATGCCCTGATCGAAGGATTCCGCCCCGGTGTGATGGAAAAACTGGGGCTCGGCCCGGATACCTGCCTGACCCGCAATCCAAAACTGGTCTATGGGCGCATGACGGGCTGGGGGCAGAATAGCCCGCTGGCCGACACGGCGGGGCATGACCTGAATTACATCGCCCTGTCCGGAGCGCTCTGGTATGCATCACGTCCCGGCCAAGCACCGCAGACCCCGCCAACTTTGGTGGGCGATATCGGCGGTGGGGCCATGTATCTTGTGGCAGGCGTTCTGGCAGGGCTCATCAATGCGCAACGCACTGGCGCAGGTACTGTCGTTGACGCGGCAATCTATGACGGCTCGGCCCATATGATGAACCTATTGATGACAATGCGCCAAACCGGCAACCTGTCTGAAACCCGGGGTCAAAGCCTGTTGGACGGTCCCCACTGGAGCAGAACCTACGCCTGCGCCTGCGGTGGCTATATTTCCGTGCAATGCCTCGAACCAAAATTCTACATGCAATTTCTGAGCTTACTGGGCCTCACAAACGATACCGAGTTTCAACGGCAATACGACCGTGATCTGTGGCCTTCGCTTTCACGCCGTCTGACCGATATTTTCGCCAGTCAACCACGCGACCATTGGGAGGCCCTGTTTCGAGGAACAGATGCCTGCGTTGCCCCAGTTCTCAGCCCGGACGAAGCCCGCTCACACCCGATGAACCTCCATCGCAACTGCTGGCAGGATTTTGACGGCGCATTTCAGGCAGCCGCCGCCCCACGGTTTTCAGGCCATGACTGGACCCCGAAACCCAGCCCCATGCGCGGCGAGCATACTAAAGAGATCCTCGCAGAGCTCGACAGCCTGCGCTGATCCGCACTTCATCTGGCCCAAAATATCCCGGGGGATGAATTGGCCGCAGGCCAAGAAGGGGGCTGGCCCCCTTTAACCTGCTTACTGCCCGCGCACCGTATCAATCATCAACTGAACATTCTCAGGATCGGCATCCGGCGTGATCCCATGTCCCAGGTTGAAGATGTGCGGCCCGTTCGAGAAAGCCTCGACAATCCGCCGCGTCTCATCCACCAGAGCCTGCCCACCGGTCACCATATGCGACGAGGCCAGGTTTCCCTGCACACAACCATCAACCTGTACATGTCTGGCGGCCCAATCGGGCGACACCGAGTTGTCCAGCGCGACGCAATCCACGCCCGTCGTCTTGGCAAACCCGACATACCCCTCCCCCGCCTCGCGCGGGAAACCGATCACCGGGATGCCGGGGTGACGTTCCTTGATGGCCTGCGTAATCACACGGCACGGTTCCACCGCGTATTTGCGAAACGCCTCACCTTTCAGGGAACCCGCCCAGCTGTCGAAAATCTTGACCACCTCGGCCCCGGCGTCGATCTGAGCCGACAGATACTCGATTGTTGCCGCCGTGATGCGATCCAGCAGCGCCTCGAATAAGGCAGTATCGCTCTCTCGCAGAGCGTGTGCCGGTCCCTGATCGGGTGTTCCACGCCCAGCGATCATGTAGGTCGCGACTGTCCAGGGCGCGCCGGCAAACCCGATCAGCGCGGTCTCAGACGGCAATTCTCGCGACAGGATCTGAACCGTTTCATAAACGGGCGACAATGTCTCGTGAATCGCGCCCACCGGCTTCAACGCATCAAACTCGGTTTGCCGCGTGATCGTCGACAAACGTGGGCCCTCGCCGGTCACAAACCACAGATCCGCACCCAGCGCCTGCGGCACCAGCAGGATATCGGCAAACAGGATCGCAGCATCAAACCCATAGCGCCGGATCGGCTGCAATGTGACTTCGGCGGCCAGTTCCGGGTTATAGCATAAAGACAGAAAATCTCCGGCCAGGGCACGGGTGGCCCGGTATTCCGGCAGATACCGGCCCGCCTGGCGCATCATCCAGATTGGCGGCACATCCTGTACTTCGCCCGCCAGCGCCCTCAGCAGTTTCTTTGTCTCGGCCATATTCGCCCCCAGTCTTCCGGTTTTGGCAACGGGTCGTCCTTCGGCGGCAATTTGTCAAGCTCAGCCCCCATTGTCAGGGCAATGTGACGCGACTAAAGCTGTGCACATGACTTTGACCCTGCCCACACCCGCATCGCCCCTCAGAATTGGCACCCGTGGTTCACCGCTGGCTCTGGCTCAGGCCTATGAAACCCGCCAACGCCTGAGCGATGCGTTTGATCTGCCCGAAGCGGCCTTTGAAATCGTCGTGATCAAAACAACCGGCGACAATCGCGCCATGATCGATGCGGATCGCCCGCTGAAGGAAATCGGCAACAAGGGCCTGTTCACCAAGGAAATCGAAGAGGCGATGTTGCGCGCCGAAATCGATATCGCCGTGCATTCAACGAAAGACATGCCTGTTGAACAGCCCCAAGGGCTGGTTCTGGACACATTCCTTCCGCGCGAGGATGTGCGTGACGCTTTCATCTCGCCGCGCCTTAACTCAATCCACGATCTGCCCGAAGGGGCTGTTGTGGGCACTTCGTCATTGCGGCGTCGGGCACAGCTGCTGAACCGGCGGCCGGATCTGAAAGTGGTCGAGTTTCGCGGGAACGTGCAGACGCGGCTGAAAAAGCTGGAAGCCGGGGTCGCGGATTGCACTTTTCTGGCCATGGCTGGCATTCGCCGTCTGGGCATGGACGAGGTTCCAGCCAGCGCCATTTCTCCGGATGACATGCTGCCCGCGATTGCACAAGGTACCATTGGCATCGAACGGCGCAGCAACGATATGCGCGCGGCCGAAATGCTTGAAGCGATTCATCACGCGGAAACAGGATGGCGGCTGGCCGCCGAACGCACCTTGCTGGCCGCGCTGGACGGGTCTTGCGAAACTCCGATCGCTGGCCTGGCAGAGTTGGATGGAAACAACTTAAGGCTGCGCGGTGAAGTCCTGCGCCCAGATGGGTCGGAAATCGTGAACAGAGAAGTGACCGGTTCTGTCAAAGACGGGCCGGAAATGGCCCGCACGATGGCTGCGGAACTGTTGGAACAGGCGGGTCCAGGTTTTTTTGATTGGAAAAATTCAAATTAATTTAAGGCAGTGTGAACTTGATCACTGTGGCCACCGAGATTCTCGGGCATTAAAGTGACATACCGATGAGGAAGTCGGGTCAGTCTCGAAAGTATCGAAAAGTTTTCAGATTGCCGGTGATTTAATCAGTATTCGAGGGGGCGAGGCTGACCCCCGACTTCCAAAGGTAGCGGGTCGCTGTTGAACTCAACAGCGACCCGTTTACGTTGTATACATCCAACCTTCAGGAAATGGCATCAACCGCGTGACGGACGGCGATGCGTGTCTGTTCCAGATCCGCATCGGTGATCGCCAGCGACGGATAAAGCTTGCCCGGAGACTTGAAGATTCCATGGGCGCGCAGCACCGCATTATAAGTGGCGTTGCGCTGTGGATCATCGTGGTTTGCGCTGCGATAATCAAGGCACTCGGCGTTGGTGAAATAGATGTCAAACAAAGTCTCGTCACCGCAAATCCGATGCGCGATGCCCGCTTCATTTAAGGCGTCCGACTGAATCTGCTGCAAGTGTTTTCCAATTGCGCGCAAACGCTCATACGCGCCTTCACGCCGCAAAATCTCCATCGTCTTCAGCCCAGCGGCCGAGGCGACCGGATTCCCCGAGAGGGTACCCAACTGCATCAGCCAACCTTCTTCCCCGACCTTCGACTTATCGAAATGCTTCATGATCTCGACGCTGGCACCAAGCGCAGCCAGAGGGAAGCCGCCACCCGTGATCTTGCCCAAAGTGCAGATATCCGGTGTGACCCTGTATCGTTCCTGCGCCCCGCCATAAGCCAGCCGGAATCCGGTGACGATCTCATCAAAGATCAGCAACACACCATGTTGATCACACAGGGTTCGAAGGCCTTGCAAATATCCCGGCATTGGCGGAATGATCCGTTGCAAAGGCTCGACCATAATCGCGGCAACGTCGTCATTTTCATCCAGCAAAGCAGCGACGGCTTCCAGATCGTTAAAGGGCGCGATAAGCATCTGCTCGGCCACGCTGTCGGGGATACCGGCGCTGTCGGGAACAGCCTGCGGGAAATTAACTCTGCGGCTTGGGGCAAGGCTCATCTGCGCCTCGGCGCTCATACCGTGGTAACCGCCTTCAAACTTCAGGATTTTGCTGCGCCCGGTATAAGCCCGCGCCAGGCGAATCGCATACATGTCGGCTTCGCCTCCCGACGCGACAAAGCGCACCTGCTCGCAGCAGGGAACGGCGTCGATGATGGCCTCGGCCAGTTCGATTCCTTTTCTGTTATTGGCAAAAACCGTCATCCCTTTGGGCAGCTGTTCCAAAACGGCTTCCATCACTTCAGGGTGGCCATGACCCAGCAGCATCGGACCCGACCCGATCAGGTAATCGACATATTCGTTGCCATCCTCGTCCCAGACACGGCTGCCTTCACCACGGGCGATGATGATGCCCGGATCAAAGTTGCCAAACCCCCCGGCAGGTAGAACTTCGTTCGCGCGAGCAATCCATTCGGATTGTGATTGGATTTTCAGCATCTCAGTCGATCTCCAGAATTGGGGTGCCAAGGATATCGAGGTCCGGCACAACACCTAATCCCGGACCTTCGGGCGGAGCAATCCGGCCGTTTTCACGGTTTGGTGCATCAGGACACAGACGCGGGGCCACGTACGACGACAAGTCACACGTGTTCATCAGGGAGCTCTTCGGCGTCGACGCCGCAAAGTGGAGTGAAGCCGCGGTAATAATATCAGACCCCCATGTGCATTCCGCGCAAATCTCAGCGCCCAGATGCACGGTCAGGTCCCGCGCACGACGCATTGCCGACAATCCACCGAATTTCGAAAGTTTAAGCGCCACCGCATCCATGCACCCGAGGTCATGCGCACGCATCAGCGAGGCAAGATCAAAGGCACTCTCGTCGATTTTCATCGGAAGACCGGTAGCCTGACGGACAGCGGCACAGTCCTCCAGCGTTTTGCAGGGCTGTTCCAACATCACGTCCAGATGTGCCACCGCACGCCCGGTACGGGTCGCCTGCAATCGCGATGCTCCACAATTCCAGTCACCATATACCAACGGCCCGATTCCCACGGCTTCGCGCACTTTGATCAACCGTTCGGCATCCGCCTGCCAATCGCCCTCGACACCCAGCTTAACCTGAAACTGGCGGATACCAGTTTGAAAAGCGGATTTGGCAATGCACGCCATCTCGTCCGGTGCAATGCAAGTGATTGAATGATAGAGCGGCATATCCGCCTGCGCTCGCCCACCCAACACCGCATAAACCGGCATCCCTGCCGCCTGACCGAACAGGTCCCAAAGCGCGATATCGACGATCGATTTCGCGTATTGATGCCCTTGCAGAAATCCGTCCAGCTTGCGCATGGGGGCGTCTGCACCAAATGGGGTAATCCCGAGGATTTCAGGCGCCATCTCAGCAATGGCACCCGGCACCCCATCCGCATAGGCCGGCAAGTAATGCGGGATCGGGCAAACCTCACCCCACCCCCTGTGACCGGTGTCCGTTTCAAGGCTCAGGACATGGGATTTCACAGTGGCGCAGGTCTTACCTTCAGCCATGTGGTACGTTTCGTGACTTGTCAGATCGACAGACCAGAGCGTTATCTTGTTGATTTTCAAGCGTATACTCCCACTGGATCACCTAATGTGCTTTCATCCGGATGAACGCCAAGTCCAGGCTCTTCTGGCAGGTGCAAGTGGCCATCAACATTCCGAGGCCCACGCCCCCCGGCAATATCGACCGTGATCATGTCCTGACAGGCCCATACGGCAAGGCAGTTGTCATCCGGGATGGTCGCGGCCAGATGCAATGCTTCGGTATCGGCCAGAACCGTACCGCCTGTGGCCATTACAAACATGTCTATCCCATGGGCCAGCGCGATATCCCGCATGCGTGCAGCCTTGGTCAGCCCGCCGACGCGGTTCAACTTGATTCCGAAAATCTGAGCCAGACCATCGCGGGCGATACGGGCCGCATCCTGCAAAGTCACAAGGCTTTCGTCCACTGAAACGGGTGACGGGTGAAGCCCCGAGATTGCAGCAATGTCATCCAGCGTCTCACAAGGTTGTTCGAACATGACATTCAGGTCCGCGCAGGTGCTCATCACACGCAACGCTTGCTGACGCGTCCAGCCACGATTGACATCGTAAAGAACGATTTCCCCGGGTCGCCGAATACTCTCGACATCGCGAACACGCGCGATGTCCCGTTCAACGTCACCACCGATCTTCACGGAATGGGCGATGTAGCCCCGCTGGCGGTAACGCTCTATGACCGCGCGCGTTTCGTCGACAGTTTTCGCCCCGACCGAGGACGCAATCGGGCGCGGTGTCCGCGATCCACCCCCCATCAGATCGGCAATCGGCACGCCCGCCGCCTGACCCGCGATATCCCAGCAGGCCATATCAATTGGGCTTTTGGCATAAAGGTGCCCGGGCAAGGCAAGATCCATAGCCCGTTCCACATCCAGAACCCGCCGCGGATCAAGGCCCAGAATGAACGGCGCCATCGTTTCAATCCCGGCGCGGATACCCGGACCATGCGCGGGCACATAGGTATGGCCCCATGGGGTCCCTTCACCCCAGCCAACAAACCCCGCATCGGTTTCGATTTTCACGAGTGTCGCGTCAAGCGTTTCGAATTTCAGTCGCCCACCAGACAACCAATATGGATGCTCTAGCGGGAGATCGATGTGATATACAGTGATAGCCTTGATCTTCATGCGATATCCATCCGGGGCAGATCACACATGCCTTCACCGCGCCACAGAACATAAGTCAGGATCGGCTGATCTGTGGTAACCATGGCATGACTTTGCCAACTTGCGTGCAAGCGCGTTTGATTGGCACCAACATATGTTTCGTCCCCATCGACCTTGAACAACGCACCTCCGCCAAGGACGAGGTAGAGTTCTTCGGCCTGATGGCTGTGCCAATCGTAATTCAGGCCAGCCCCCCAAAACGCGATGTAGCCACGCAGCAGGGTCGAGTGAAAATGTCCGGTTGGACCGAACAGCTCATAATAGCCGTATCGGTTCAGGAAATCCGCACCAACTTCGTTTTCGGTGTAGGTGTGTTTCCAATGTGCCAGATGCGCAGTCGCTTTGACCGCCGCGATCAGGTCGCGGGTTGGCACGTCTTCAACTAGGTCAAAGGCTGCCACCAGTCTCGTTGCGGGAATGGGTGCGGGATCCAACCCCGTCGGGGTCAGATCACCCGGCCAAGGCGCGAACGCAGACAGATCAGGATGCGCATGGTGCATTTGCCGGGCAACTTCGAGAACATCATCAAGCGTCATGGCATCACCACGATGTTGCCGGTGTGCTCTTTGGCGATGAACGCGGCTTGTGCTTCTCGGAGCTCCTCCAGCGGGTATGTCGCGGCAAGCGCTGGCTTGATCTCACCGGCCTCGATGTATGTTACGAGGTTCTTCATGACCTGAGGGTCAATGACGGTCGAACCGGTGAAGGTCAGATCGCGCAGGTAGAATGTACGCAGATCAAGTTCGACAATCGGGCCTGCAATTGCGCCCGAACAGGTATAATGGCCACCCCGTTCCAATATGTCGATCAGGTTCGGCCAGTATGGCCCGCCTACGACATCGGCAACCACACTGATCTTTTCCGCGCCCAGCGCCTTGCGCAGGTTCGCAGGTGCGCGTGGCAGAATGACATCGGGGTCAAGTCTGGCCACGTCCGCGTGTTTGGATTCGGATGCCATCGCGATCACCCGTGCGCCGCGCCGTTTGGCCAGTTGCACAAGCGCGCCGCCCACACCGCCGGAAGCACCTGGAACCAAAACCGTATCCTCGCCGGTCACATTGGCACGGGTCAACATGCCTTCGGCGGTGGAATAAGAGCAGGAAAAAGTTGCCAGTTCAGCATCCGTCAGGTCCGAGGTGATTGCCACAGCATTCACCGCCAGAGTTGTCGCGTATTCGGCAAAACCGCCATCCCGTTCCGAGCCGAAATAGCCAGTCTTGTCTTTATTGTATGGTTCCACCGGATCGCGCAGCCAGCCATCCGTGATGATACGCTCGCCGATACGCCCGCGATCAACACCTTCGCCGACGGCAACGATATGCCCGCAGATATCGGCCCCTTGAATTCGCGGGAAGGTGATCGGATTACCGCCCCAGGTGGGATCATCTTCACCAACCTCTTCAAACGCGCCACCGGTCGTCGCGGCTGTGACCGTCTTGGAGTACCAACCCGACCGCGTATTGACGTCTGTATTGTTCAGCCCACATGCCGCAACCTTGATCAGCACTTCGCCTTCCGCAGGTTCAGGGCGCGGCCAGTTATCGTGCCGAACTATCTGCTCTAACCCTCCGTGGCCCATCGTAACCATGGCTTTCATTGTGGCGGGCAGGCTCATCAGGCGGTCTCCACTAATGCGTCTGTGCGGGGCAGCAGGCTGTCGGGATCGTAGGCGGGCTCATCCAGTACTCGGGCCGGACGCGGCTTGCCGTGAATCACGACCTCCAATTCGGTTCCCACTTTTGCTGCTTGGGGTTTGATGTATGCAAAGGCCAATATCTTACCGACCGTGTGGCCGAATGCGACCGAAGCCGTCGAGCCTATGACACGCCCGTCCAGCATCACCGCCTCGCCTCCATGGCCGTCAATTTCGCCATCCGGCTCGATTTGCAGATAGGCACATATCCATGGCAAATCGGTGTTCAACGTCTTGTCCTTGCCCAGGTAATCCTTGTCCGTACGGGCAAAGCGCAGCACGCCAGCCTCGGCCAGAGTGACCTCGTTGGTCAGCTCACCTGCCCCTTTGAAGCCCTTCTCCATCCGCATCACGTTCATGGCGAAACTGCCATAGTCCGCAATGCCATACGCTTCGCCCGCAGCCCATAGCGCATTGTAGACATCAAGGCAGGCAGCGTTAGGCATATGCAGTTCCCAACCCAGTTCGCCCGCATAAGACATGCGAAACGCCCAGAGTTTATGACCGGCAATCGTGACCTCTTGCGCTGACAGCCAGCGGAACCCGGCATTGCTCAGATCGGTATCCGTACAGCGCGCCAGAACTTCGCGTGATCGGCGACCGTTCAGCGACAAGGCCGACCATTCGGACGACAGCGCGTTGATCTGCACATCTTCACCCTTGCGATGATGCGCCAGATGATCAAGCAAGCGCTGTTCGAAGAACGCCGCACAGACCAGATAGAAGCGCTCTTCGGCGATGCGGACAATGGTAGTCTCCAACTCAATCCGGCCACGACGGTTCAACATATGGGTCAGCGTGATCGAGCCAACTTTTTGTGGCATCCGGTTGGCAGTCAACCGATCCAGCAGGGTATAGGCATCCGGCCCCGATACTTCGACTTTGGTGAAGGCGGTGACATCCATGATGCCGACACGTTCGCGCACTGCCTTGACCTCGGCCGCGACCATGTCGTCGGCAGGGGTGCGGCGGAAGGAATAGTGATCGCGCTGTTCCACGCCGTCCCGGGCGAACCAGCGGGGGCGTTCGAAGCCATAGACCTCTTCATGTACCGCGCCTTTAGACTTCAGCAACTCAAACAGTGGCGACGGCTTGATCGGACGCCCTGCAAGTCGATTGAAGTGTGGAAACGGGATTTCGTGACGTAAGCAATAATCTTCTTCCGCCTTGATCACTTGCCAGTCTTTGGTGGCATAGCTGCCGAAGCGGCGCGGATCGAAATCCCGCATCGAGATATCGGCAGCCCCATGCACCATCCAGCGCGCCAGTTCTCGGGTCAGACCCGGGCCCCAGCCGATCCCGATCTGCGTCCCGCAACAGCACCAGTAATTCCGCACACCCGGCGCAGGACCGATCAGGGGGTTGCCGTCCGGCGGGTGCGAAATCGCCCCATGCACATCGCGCTGAATGCCCAGCTCGGCAAAGATCGGCATCCGGTTCAGGCTTTCCTCAAGCCATGGCATTACCCGGTCATAATCCGCGTCGAACAACCAGTTCTCGTACTCCCACGGGCAATGATCATGCCAGACCGAGTTCGGATTCTCTTTCTCGTATATTCCGATCAGGCCGCGCTGCTGCTCCATCCGGATATAGCCCGAGACTTTGCGGTCATCGCGGATCACCGGCAGTTCCTTGTCCAAGTTCTGGAATTCGGGCACTGGCTCAGTCACGAAATAATGGTGCGTCATTGACGTCATGGGCAGTTGCAGCCCGGACCATTCGCCCATCTGGCGCGCGTAGGTGCCGCCCGCGTTCACCACATGCTCACAGATGATGGTGCCCTGTTCGGTCTCAACAATCCATTCGCCGTTTGCGCCCTGCGTGATGTTCGTCGCCCGGCAGCTGCGGAAGATGCGCACGCCCTTCTGGCGTGCCCCGGCTGCCATCGCCATGGTCACATTGGTCGGGTCCACATGCCCGTCATCCGGTGTATGCAGCGCGCCCAGAACACCTTCGAGGTTATAAAACGGATGCAGTTCAGCCACCTTCTCGGGACCGACAAGTTCGATATTGAAACCCAGCGACCGGCCCACCGACAGGGTATGGCGCAGCCAATCCATCTCATCCTCGGTATAAGCAAGGCGGAACGAGCCACAGCCATGCCACGTGACAGGCTGACCTGTCTCGGCCTCCAGCAGGCCGGAATACAAGCCGATGTTGTAATCGACGCATTTGCCCAGACCAAAGCTTGAGGTTGAATGCGTAATCTGCCCCGCCGCATGCCATGTACTGCCGCTGGTCAGCTCGGCCTTTTCCAGCAGAACAGTCTCTTCGCCCCAGCCTTCATGGGCCAGATGGTAGGCCAGACCAACGCCCATGACGCCGCCTCCGACGATGACCACACGTGCGTGTGACGGCAGTTCATTCCCGGACATGATTTTTCCTCTTCCCGAGTCGCTTTTCTGCTCGACAGGCTAATTCCACATTTGTACCATCGTCAATCATGAATGACACAAATGTATCATCAACTGTTCTGGATCGCCTGACCGAAGAGTGGGACGCCCTGACCCCTGAGGCGCAGAAAGCCGCGCGTTACGTTCTGGAAAACCCTACGGATGTAGGGGTTTCAACCGTGCGCGAAATTGCCGAGGCGGCAAAGGTCAAGCCCAACACATTCGTGCGCATGGCGCGGCAAGTGGGGTTTGAAGGGTACGAAGATTTTCGCGAACCCTTTCGCGACGCGATCCGAAAAGGGCGCGTGTCGTTTCCAGACCGCGCCAGATGGCTTCAGGACATCGGCAAATCCGGTGAATTGGGCGGGCTGTATGCCGATATGATCGGTGCCGCAATCCGGAATATCGAGGAAACATTTGCAGGGATCGACGCGACCCGCCTGAAATCTGCTGCCGAAATCATCTGGAATTCTCGCCAGATTTTCACACTCGGCGTAGGCGTCAACAACTCCAACGCGCGCAACTTTACTTATCTGGCTTCGACCGGGATGAAGCAGTTTCATGCAATCCCCCGCCCCGGTTCAACCCCAATGGACGATCTGGCCTGGGCCGATGAGCAGGACGTGCTGATTGCGATCACCTGTCATCCCTACCGCACCGAAGTGATCGAGGCGGTCAAACTGGCACGTCAGCAGGGCCTGACTGTCATCGGTATCTCGGACAGTCCGGCCAGCCCTGTGATCCGGAACGCCCATCACGGGTTTGTCGTCGCAGCAGATACGCCGCAGTTTTTCCCATCATCCGTTTCGACCATCGCGCTGCTGGAAACGCTGCTGTCTTTCGTGATCGCCGTATCCAGCGACGAGATCGTCGAACGGGTCGAACGTTTCCATCGTCGTCGCCATCAGCTTGGCATCTATGCGGAGGAACCCGAATGAACGCACCGCTGACCCACTCACTGGACGCGCGATATTATACCGACCCCGCCATTTTCGAGAAGGAGATGCAGGGGCTTTTGGCCCGAACATGGCAGTTCGCAGGCCATGTCGCGCAGGTTCGGGAAACAGGAGATTACTTTGCCTTCGAGATTGCCGGGCAAAGCCTGTTTTGCATTCGCGGGCGCGATGGCGAAATTCGCACTTTCTATAATGTCTGCCAGCACCGTGCGCATGAAATGGTCTCGGGCACAGGCAACACCCGCGTTGTCGTCTGTCCCTATCACGCGTGGACCTATGAATTGTCAGGTCAGTTGCGCGCGGGTCCAAATATCAAATCCGTCCCCGGATTTGACCGCAGTGCGATCTGCCTGACGGCGGTCCGGACCGAAATCTTCAATGGGTTCATCTTCGTCAATCTCGACGACAAGGCAGCCCCGATGGATGACTGGTATCCCGGAGTACGGCAGGAAATCCGTGCATTCGTCCCGCATATCGACGAACTCGAGCCGCTGGAATGGGTCGAGATTCCGGAACACTGCAACTGGAAGGTCAGCGTCGAGAATTATTCGGAATGCTATCACTGCCCGAGCAACCACCCGACTTTCGCTGAAGGTGTCGTCAAGCCCGAAACCTACGACATCCAACCCGATGCAGGCGGCGGTTTCGTGCTGCGCCACACGACCGAATGTCAGAGCCTCGACAAGATGACTTACCCAATCGACCTGTCGGTGCCTCATGCGGGCGATTACCAGTCTTGGTTCCTGTGGCCGATGTTTTCGTTCCAGTGCTATCCGGGCAATGTGCTGAACACATATCACTGGCGCGCAAATGACACGGATCACTGCACCGTCTGGCGCGGTTGGTACACTGAAGGTGGTTCGGAAAGCGCGGTGATCCGGCAACTGGCCGTTCAGGACAGGGAAACAACGGTCGAAGAAGACATCCGGCTTGTGGAATCCGTGCATCGCGGCCTCAGATCCCGTGGTTACTGCCCCGGCCCGCTGGTGCTGGATCCGGGCTGCGGTGTGATGTCCGAACACTCAATCGCCAAGTTGCAACAATGGATGCGCGAGGCAGTGGAATGAAACCCACCCCAGGCAGACATAACCTGCTTGCCCTACCCTTGAGCGGGTAGATCAACCACGCTGATGCCCAAGGACTGGCACCCTTGCGAAATTGACCGGATTTTGCCCAAAGCACTTGGGTATATCGACATAGTGGACATGCCGGACCGGGTATACAGGTGCACCACCGGATGAAATCACACTACGATCCCGCATACAAACACCGCCTGACACGCTGACAAACCGGAGACCCGTAATGGCCGACTTATTTGACGAAGACCTGTTCCTGAAAGGGTTGGAACAACGGAAGAATACACTGGGCGCGGACTATGTGGAAAAGAACCTTGCAGCAGCAGATGATTTCACCCGCCCGTTTCAGGAAGCCATGACCGCCTGGTGCTGGGGTTTTGGCTGGGGGGATGACGTGATCGACGCAAAAACGCGGTCGATGATGAACCTGTCCATGATCGGAGCACTGGGAAAGATGCATGAATGGGAAATCCACTGCCGGGGTGCCATCACCAACGGGGTGACCAAAGAAGAAATACGCGCCATCATCCACGTGGTCGGGATTTATTGCGGCGTTCCGCAGGCGTTGGAGTGTTTCCGCGTCGCCCGCAAAGTGCTGGACGACAATTAGACGCCATCACAGACCTGCTTCGGCCAACAGTCGTGCACCTTCGTCATAGTATTTTCTGTTTTTGAAACAGCCCGGCCAGGCCCAGCGCTCTGCCGTGAAACCGGGCTGCAATTCCAGGATGCGACGGGCGTGCCGGCGTGCCAGTGACTGGTTGCCAGCGGCGGCGGACAACATGCATAACACAACCCGCGCCCGCACGCTGCCGGGGTCCACTCGCAAGACATTATGCGCGTGCTGCCATGCTGCCTTGTCTCCGGAGAGGGCAAGGGTCATGGACAGGTTCGCCTCGATCCAGATCGGCGGGTGCGGCGTTAACGCGAGGGCCTGCCGATACGTGGCTATTCCGTCCTCAAGCCGGTCATCATACATCAACAAGACACCATAATAGCCCAGCAATTCGGGGCTGCTGTGGAACCTCTCAAGTACCTTGCGCATCAGCTGGCAAGCCTCGGCAGTATGGCCAGCAACACTGTGGGTAAACGCTTCGAGTGCGGCGCAATAAGGATCCGCCGGGTGTTTTTCACGCATGACGGCGCAGTCGGCCTCGACCAGAGCCAGCGTTTTTTCCGGCGAATCTTCCATGCCCAACCGGATCAGATCCAGGCGGCAGAATCCGACAGCGATCCGCGCAGGCAGATAGTCCGGATCGCGCTGCAAACAGACCTCATACTGGCGGATGGCACGAAACAGGCCGTCCTTGGTCGTAAGGCTCTCCTGAATGCGACCATTCTGAAATGCCGTCCAAACTTCGGTGGATGTGGCGCGTGCTGACCAGATGTCGGACCAGTGACCATCCCGCAGCCGTAGTTGAAGCGCTTCGACAACTTTCATTGCGATTTCTTCAACGGCGTCAAACGTATCCTTTTCCCGAAACCGGAAACGTTCGGTCCATAGGCACACCTGATCCACGGTTGATGTTAATTGTGCCGCCACCCGCAGTCCTTCGGCCGCTACCACGCTGCCGCTTAGCATATAGCCGTCGACAGGCCCTTCTTGCCTGCGCGCATCACGCAATTCGATGACATCCGACAACGTACCCAAGAGGAAAAGCAATTCGTCCCGTATCGACGCCGCCGCAACGTTGATATTGTTATCGTCACCAATTACTTCAAACGGCTCGACTACAATTGCAGGTCTCTGATGCCCCCAATGGGATGGAAAGCGCGCGCCAACCGGGACAGGCGCATTTTCATCAAAGCCAACGTCCCAATACGCTTGCCGTTCAACTGCCAACCAGTCTTCAAATTCCGGGTCTGCAACATCCAACCCTTCCAGAAGCTCGGCGCGATCCGGTTGAAGCGGTTCATCAAACAAATCAATTTCAAGCGCTTTCAGGTCGATGGAGACATTCTCGCGCCCGATGTCCAAAAACCCCAGACCGAACCCGGCCAGATGCTTGGTCAGGACACTAAGTTCCTTGCGCAACGAGGCCGCACCCTGTGCAGGTGAGCTTTTGCTCCAAAGCTTGTCTTGCAGCCAGGCCCTGCTGCGAACAGCATTCTTAGACAACAACACCAAGGCGAGAAGCGCTTTCGCCTTGGTGCCGCGTGGTGTTGCATCCTGGCCGTCGTTGCAAATCACCTGAAACGGACCGGTCAGGAATATCTTGGTTTTTGCCTTACTCAAATAAACTCCTCAGGCAAGTTCAGATACTGCGATCAGGAACCACAGCCATAAACGACAATGCCACCCATCGCTTCATAGGCCAGCTTGCAGCACCATGACTCGTGATCGGGATTTGGGTCTGGCTCTTTATCGCTCAGATCAGGGATTACGATATGAACCTTGTTCTTGGAATCATAAACAAACTCCACTGCAGGATTACCGACATCAGCAAGGATTTCATGAATCTGTCGCTCAGCCGCGTCGCGACCCTCTTGTGATCCCAGCGCGTTGCTCCGGGCGGCGTTCAGAACTTCACACCCAAGATCCTTAAGTGTGTATTTCGGATTAATAGTCAAACGAGCCATACTAAAAGTCCTTTCTTAACAACCACAACCATTTGTATAACCCGTTACATACCTATCCGGAAACAAAAATGACCGACGCGCTGATTGAACTGGCCGAAAACGCAGGGATTATTTCCGGACCTTCTTTTGCTGAATTTCCCAAAGGTGCTCCGATCCACACCGCCTTTCGCATGGTCAATTTGCGAAACGGAACAGTGCCACCCGCTGGCGCAATGAAACATCGCGTGTCCTTTGGCACAGCGCGTAACCGGAACGTAGCCGCGCGACTTTCGGGTTTCGAAGCGATCGAACGTTATGCGCTGCAATACAGCGCGGATTCGCCCG
This sequence comes from Ruegeria sp. O4, assembly GCF_056535125.1. Taxonomy (NCBI): domain Bacteria; kingdom Pseudomonadati; phylum Pseudomonadota; class Alphaproteobacteria; order Rhodobacterales; family Roseobacteraceae; genus Ruegeria; species Ruegeria sp. O4. The sequence continues at coordinate 262,100 of NZ_JBQERO010000003.1, forward strand.
AAACCCGCGAAAGCCTGATTTCATCGGATGGTGCCACGCATGCTCTGCCACGTGATGCCCTTGCTCTGGGTGCGCCGGGCAGCGATGGGCAGATCACGTCGAAGGGGGCCGCAGCCGGACCAACGCATGAGGCCGCTGCGTTATGGGCCGCATTTGAATGCCTGGAACACGCGCTTGGACCACGCGGTTTCGACCAAGTGTTGCCCGAAACAGCGTTGCCGCGTGATCTGACCCGCTGGCTGAACACCTACCTGCGTCATCTGAGCGTTCACGTTCGCATGGTTTCGGGCGTCGGCCTGCTACTGCGTGCGGTCTGCGCCGATGCGGATGGCGGGCGACCAACCTATGGAACGGCTTTTTCCGCCGATCTGGCGACAGGTGTCTGGCACGCGGCATGCGAAGCGGTTGTGTCCTGGCGCAATATGGTGACGCTTGACCACACCGGCGTGACAGATGACGCGATGAATGAGGAACAGGCGCGCTTGTTCCGACTGTATCGCGGCGCGCGAACCGATCGCCCGACAACTCCGGCATCCTCTTTCGATGTGGACGCCTGGCAGAGTCCCGACCCGACGCTGATGACTGTGTTGACAGCGGCGGCCAACGCTGCCGGTCGCCCGATTGCCATATTCGATATGACCGCGCCGGAAATACCTTTGCCCGTTGTCAAAGCCGTGCCGGTTTGAAACCTTTTCAGTGACTGAATTGGCAAGTTGGCGCTACGTTGCCAAAGACCTCAGTTTCGGTCCGGTCCGCAAATTCAGAAATCTGTTTGCATCGTTGGGTTTCCGGCAGTCCACAAACGATATCGCTTGGATCAACAGGCGGGACTTCAACAAATTCGACCCTTGTGATCGCGCGTGGATTGGCCGCCACTGTTATCAAAGGGCCAACCTCGATCAGGCTGGCAAGCGCATAACCCGACGCAGGCCGTGCGGTCGACCCTGATCCCATGGTGATATCGTCCAGAAACCGCGGATCATCGTCGCCCGGCCCGAACTCAAGGCGCATGGGCATTCCCGCTTCACCGCGCGGATAACGCACCCAATCTGTCGGCACATTCACCGCATCCACGAAGAGTTCGGACATGTGAAACGCCCGAATATAAAGCCCCATAGGATTCGCGAACGCCATCGCGCGCCCTGTCGGCGTTGCTGTGCCCCTGGAGAAGGCCAGATCAAGGGCTTCACCCGCCAAACCAGATCCCGCATGGCGACAATACAAATCCTGTCGGTCGGCAAAATGTAACACTTCATCAAGCCGCGCGGGCCTTCTGTTTTCACCATTGCCGACAACATATGGGAATGAGGAAAGATGCATTGTAGCGATCAGGTCGCTCAGGCTGTTCGTCTCTCTGGTCATGAACAAAGCATGTTCGATATTCAACGGATGCTCTGGTGGATGAGCAAAATCTGTTCCCACCAATCTTTTGTGAAAACGAGCAATGCGTTGAGGCACATCCAATGCGCACCAGTCTGCTCGCGAAACCTCGAACAACTCTTCGCAGGAATATGAACATCTGGATACGGTTTCAACGACCGAAAGGAAGTGATCCAGATCGAACACTGCCATGGTTCTCCACCACTCCATCAGTTCGGTCGTGGCGACAAAGCGCTTCGGCCGCATTTTACCTTCGGAATCGAGCCGTAAAATCAGCGCATATTCCAGAAATTCATTGTGCAGCTCAGCCCTGCTTGCCCAACCCCGATCCGAAAGACTGGCGGCCAGATCCTCGCCCAGACAATCCCGGGGCTCGCGCGGGTTGGCAGACCATTTGAACCCCGTCGATATCTGACCATCGACGATGTCGTCTGGGTCCATGACCAGGAACGGGCTCACTCCATTGCCATCGAAGAACCCTTCAATTCTCAAGTTCCAGTCCGACAGGGCGGCTTCACTCACCCCCCTATCGGCGCAACCTGGAGATTGAAAAACAGCCATCACCGAACACCGATTTGTATCTGAAATGCAGGGCTGATCTGCCATCAATACTTGCCACGGCAGTTCCAGCCTGGTTCGAGAGATCATCATCGTTGACGGGCACGGAAGCATCATGAAAAATCTCCCTCCGAAAAAACCTGAAACCTCATCCGCCCCAACCTGCCTGCTCTGGCAGGTGGCGGGTCCACCACAACTCAGGCGAACTATTGGCTACGTGGATTTCACTGCCAGAAGACCGTTTTCCCGAGATGCTGAGATGATCGCCGTCAAAAGTCTCAAGCGACACTTTCGATAACGCCGGTGATTTTGCCATATGCTCTGCCAGTGTTCCGACCGCGATACGCTCACCCATCCGGATACTGTCGAAATAATCGCTATAGAAATGAACGCCCGCCAAATTGCGCCCAAGTGCAATATTCGCAGCCAACTTGTTCAGCTCGCCATTCAGCGTCAGGCAGTCTGCACTGTCTTCTGGTCGGGTCGAGTCGATCAGGGTCTTACCCCCCGCAGCTGGCACAAGGACCCGAGGCAGACCAGCTGCAGCCAAAGACACCCGTGATCCATCCAAAGCGTGCGTTCTGAAGAAAGCTTTGAGCACTGTGACGCATGCCCCGGCAACGGCACCATGAGCCGCCCCATAAGACGGGTGCATTGGCGACCCTTCGGGGTAAGCAACCGGCAGCAGCAAGTTACGGTCATTTCGCGGCAAGCCCTTATGGGAAATGGCGTTATGCGCAAACCGCTTCACCGAAGGCGAGGCGGCGATTGCATCCATAAGGCTGAAACCTTCGCTTGTCGCCGCTTCGAGTTTTCCCAGATGGGTCGCGGCAAAAGGCTCGGCCGCGCCAAGGGTTGCGCCGTGACCGTTCGCCATCAAACTCGTAACACTGCCCAGCTTTTCAGGCCGGGCACGATTGTGCACCTGAAACGTCTGGCGTTTCGCGGCCCTCAGGGCCCGTGCCCCGGCTTCCGTCAACAGGGACAGTACGTGCGCGCCGCCGCAGGCAGAGCCTGGATCACGCACACCGGCATATCCATCCTCGGGCAAACCTTCATCTGTCGGCGTGCCCTGTCCCAGCATCAGCAGGCAGGCATTGAAAAAAGCCTGATAGATTCTGTCAAAATGCACGTAAGTGGCAAGGTCGCGCGGTGTTTCAATGAATTTCGTTCCCTCGCTCTCAAAGGCTTGTTCAGCCGTCGTGTCCGCCCCGTTCTGAACGTCCAGCCACTCAGCCCAATCCCGCAGATAGTCCACGCCCGCCGCCTGCGGCTGGATTTTCTGGTCGATCCTCAAAGCGCCGAAGGGAACAGCCCCGACGGCCATTGCCTGCGTCAGCTTTTGCTTTTGTCGGCGCGCTTGATCTGCTGTCAGTGGATCGTGGCCTTGTACCAGGAACTGCGACAGATACGGTCCCTGTGCACAGCCCTGTGAGCAACCGCGAAACAGGGTTTGAGGGGTCAGGCCGCCACCGTCCCTAACCCGCCGCGCCGCCGAAACCTTTCCAATCTCTGCGCCATCAGCGTCCCGAGGGCTGCCATCGCGCCGGAACCATTCCATCTGACAAAGGGCACCCGCCACGTTGGCCGCATCACTGGCACCATCCCTGATGGATTCGAACGGCACATCCCGCAGATAGGCCATCGCGTAAATCTCGGCCATCTCCGCCGCCAACTCATCCGATCCAAGCCGGGGCGCGGGTGCAATTCCCAACCCCCCCGCGTCACATCCGTTGAGACCAAGCCGATGGCCCAGGATTGGCCCTTCCCACGCACGCCACCTAAATTCACCACCCTCTGATGGCGCGGTGCGGAAGGGCCCGGAGTAGGCTGGCGTGTCGAACAACGCCAACCGATTGCCATGATTGTCGGTGCAGGTCGGATCAGCCACTTCTTCCAGAAACTCGGTATAGACCTGCGCGTCGACAATTCCGTTCACGTCATGACGCAAACCCTTCGAGAAATTCGTGGGCCATGTCCCTTCAAAAAGGTCCGATTCACCGTTGTGATCCTTGAAAACCTCCTGAGTGGAACGCGCCAACACACTCAAACGGCGCCGACCCCGGCCTACCTTTTGATTGGCTTCGTCAGGGTTCTGCCATGGTTCAGACGGAACGGTATGTTGCGACATGATGTTCTCCTCAACGACGAAAGAACGATTCGCATCACGGCGTTACCGGATCGTGACTTCCAAAAAGAGAATGTGTTTTCTATGCTTTTTCAATAAGTTGTTGGGTTCGCACTGGCGCACGGAACGCAATCACGCAAAAACTCGTGACCCGGTTCCACGTTGCAAAGCCAACCGAGCACTTGAACTCCGCTGTAGACTTGCCACGTTCAAATTCTCGTACATCAGGCCAGATGCCACAGGCAAGGCCCGCGATTCTAAGGATATTACGAACTGCATCGGGCCTGAAGAAAGTGAACCCGTACTTACAAATGGTGTATGCAAACCGGTGCGATTCCGTTCTATTTCAAAGAGTTCGGACAGATCTGCAAAAAAAACCAAACTTTGCGGAATTGACCTTGTATTTCCGTTGCTTGCACGGATATACCCGTCGGCGGAGACGTGGCCGAGTGGTCGAAGGCGCTCCCCTGCTAAGGGAGTAGGCCCGGAAGGGTCTCGAGGGTTCGAATCCCTTCGTCTCCGCCATTTACCAAAGTAAAAAATAATCATAAAAAGCAAAAGCTTATTTGAAATCAGACAGTGCGTTTCTGGACTATCGAGCGACGACAGCCCTTAGAAACAACCGCGTTCAGCCGCTGTTGCAACATAGGTTAGTATCAGGGATGCGCCTGACGTTGTCTTCAGAACCTGTACGTTGCGCCCAGCAGCGGGCCGGACTGGTCAAACCTGAAATCATTGCCGTTGATCTCATGATCGAAGGAAATATACCGGTAGCCGCCGCGGATCAGCCATCTGTCATTGATTTCATAATCTGCAGTCAGCAAAACTTGCCAGGTTTCGCTACCGCTCCGAAACCCGCCATAATCCACGAACCCGCTCCCTGACCATTTGTCAGATATCCGAACTCTTGCACGGGCAGCGACGACCGGATCAGTCCAGTTATCATCGGTCGTCACACTTCGTCCGGCGGCAACTCCCGGTTGCAATCGGAACGTGGTTTCCGTGCTGAACCACCTGAACCCGCCTGCTAAGGCCACGCTGATCGCAGGTGTCTCATAAACCTGGTATCCGACATAGCCGCTGAGAAATTGTGTTGTGGCGGAGGTATCCAAACTCGAAAACGCCGGGCCGGGAGTTGAGTTACTGAATGCCAAATCGGTGTAGTTGTAATCCGCAAGCAACAACCAGCGCCCGTTAGACGCGGAAATACTGCCCATAAACGCAAAATCCAGGTTTTCGAGAGCGTCTGAAAAACTCAACGTGCCGTCGATTGTTCCACTTGGTGTTGCAAGAGAAATATCCGTTTCGGCCATGAACAGATAAGCTGTGCCCGAAAAAGACCAATCAGATTGCTGGGCTGAAACAGGTGGCGCGATCAGTAACGCAACCGCAATCGCCAAGTTTTGCACCTTGCTTTTCATCAGTGACCTCGTTGCTAAAATTTATATTGCATTTCTTGCATGCTTCACGGTTACACAATTTGTAGACGTTTCCAATATCTCGATCGCTGTAGTGTTGTCGCGGTCCCTATCGAAATAGGGATGAATCCACACCAGAAATGCCAAAGGATCCTATTGTCTGACCCCCGAATTAATCGTGTGAAGGGCAAACCCCAGATTGAATGAACATTCGTTATTGGTTCGGAGCAACAGACGCGGTCAACAATTGCTTGGAATACTCGTGGCTTGGGTTCCCCAAACGCAAAGTTTCCGAGGACATGACCTCAACAATTTCACCATTTCTCATAACCGCCAACTGCTCGCACATATGTGCGATAACCGGAAGATCGTGAGACACCATCAGATAGGTCAATCCGCGCTGTTTGCGCAGGTCAGTCAACAGGTTGAGAACCTCGGCCTGAACGCTGACATCCAAAGCTGACGTGGGTTCGTCCAAAAGCAAGATGTCCGGCTCACCTGCCAAGGCCCTTGCGATTGCCACGCGTTGTCGTTGGCCACCGGAAAGCTGGTGTGGATACCGGAACCGGAATCTTTGCCCAAGTCCGACGTCGTTGAGCAAATCGCTCACGCGTTTATCGATGTCCCCAAACCCATGCAGATGAATAGTTTCACTGAGGACCTGATCAACAGTGTGCCGCGGATGCAAAGACGCGTAGGGGTCTTGAAACACCATCTGGACGGTTCGAAAGAATGACCGATCCCGCCGGGACCCGGATATCGCCTGGCCTTCTACTCGGATTGTGCCCGACCATTGCGGTGCAAGTCCCGTTATTGCCCTCAGAATTGTCGACTTGCCGGACCCGCTTTCGCCCACAAGACCAAAACTCTCGCCTTGAGCGACTTCAAGGTTTGCGTCTTTCACCGCATCGACCCGGTCGTGTGCATGACCAAACCAGACATTCAGATGGTTGATTTCCAGTGCCTTCATTTCAGCCCCTCACGCTCGGGGCTTCGGACCACGACGGATCGCGTGTGAGAACACTCAGGTGGGTACATTTTTCATCAAGGCGCGGCAGCGAGTTCAGCAAGCCCTGGGTATAGGGATGTTGGGCCTGATGCAGCTTGTCAGCCTCGCAAACCTCGACGATCCGACCTGAATACATGATGAGGACACGGTCGCAGAATTCAGACACCAGATTCAGGTCGTGGCTGATGAATATCAGACCCATCCCCCGCTCCTTGACCAATCCATCCATGATGTTCAGCACCTGCCGCTGAACGCTGACATCAAGCGCCGAAGTTGGTTCATCGGCAATCAGTATCTTGGGATTGGGAATCAACATCATCGCAATCATAATGCGCTGCCCCATACCCCCAGACACCTCATGCGGGTACGTTCGCATCACCCGCTCAGGATCACGGATTGAGACGTTATCCAACATCTCGATAGCCATCTTCTTAGCATGGGCCTTCGAGCCGGAATTGTGCTGAAGGTATGCTTCCATGAGTTGCTCGCCAACGGTGACCACCGGGTTCAGAGAAAACTTGGGGTCCTGCATCACCATGGAGATCTGCTTCCCTCGCACCTCACGCATCTCGCGCTCGCTGAGCTTCATCAGGTCTCGGCCTTCCAGATTGATGTGTTTGGCCTCCACGATACCCGGATTTCTGATCAGGCGCAGAATGGCCCGCCCCGTCATCGACTTACCCGAGCCGCTTTCGCCGACGATCCCCAGACGCTCGCGCCCCAGCGAAAACGATACGCCCCGCACGGCGTCAAACACGCCCTGACGGGTTGGGAAACGAACCCACAGATCTTCGATGTCGAGTAAGTTCATTGCCCACCGTCCTTTGGATCAAGCGCGTCCCGCAGCCCGTCACCCAACAGGTTGAAGGCCAGCGAAACCGTGAAAATTGCTAGCCCCGGTACCGTGGCCACCCACCAGTGATCAAGGATGAACCGTCGGCCCTCGGATATCATGGCACCCCATTCCGGGCTTGGGGGTTGTGCCCCCAACCCCAGAAAACCAAGACCGGCTGCAGCCAAAATGATCCCGGCCATATCCAGCGTGACCCGCACGATCAAAGATGAGATGCAAAGCGGCCAGATATGCCGGGTGATGATCCGCAATGGCCCGGCACCCTGAAGGCGGATCGCGTTGATATAGTCGGTTGACCGGATGGTCAGGGTTTCTGCACGCGCCATACGCGCATAGGGCGGCCACGCCGTGAGTGAGATTGCCAGAACCGCGTTTTCAATCCCTGCCCCAAGCGCCGCGACAAATGCCAGCGCCAGAACAAGTCGTGGAAAAGCGAGGAAAATATCCGTGATGCGCATTAGGATCACATCCGTCCATCCCCCCACATATCCCGCAACCGTCCCGACCAGAAGCCCCGCAATCGGTGCGATGAGCGCCACAAGAGCTACGATGTACAGTGTAATTCGCGCCCCAAAGATCAGGCGTGACAGAATATCCCGCCCCAAGCTGTCGGTTCCCAACAGGTGCCCTTCAGCCCCGATGGGGAGAAGTCGGCTGGACAGGCTCTGAACAAAGGGATCGTGCGGCGCGAGAAAAGGCGCAAAGACCGCTGTCAGAACAAGGACGACAAGAATCGCCAACCCGACCATTGCCATCGAGTTTGATCGCAAAGTCAGCCAGCCTTTGTAGAAGCTGGCCAATCTGGCATGGCGGCGCGAAGTCGGCTCGTCGGTCAGCAGCCACTGGCGCAAGGTCATGTCGCTCATTTCGACCTCGGATCAAAGAAACGGTAAAGAAGGTCCGAGAATATGTTCAGGCAGATAAAGATCAGCCCGACCACAACGGTTCCTCCAAGAACGGCATTCATATCGGCGCTCAGCAAGGCCGTCGTGATATAGCTGCCGATTCCCGGCCAGCTAAAGATGATCTCGGTCAGAACTGATCCTTCCAACAAGTTGGCATAGCTGAGTGCGATCACTGTGATCAGCTGCACCCGGATATTCTTGAAGGCGTGGCGCCAGATAACTTGTCTTTCAGACAGCCCTTTGACGCGGGCGGTGATGACATACTCGGCTGACAACTGTTCCAGCATGAAGGATCGGGTCATCCGGCTGATGTAGGCAAGCGAGTAGTACCCCAGCAATGCCGCGGGCAGGATGATATGGGACAACGCATTGCGGAAGACATCCCAATCCTGGGCCAAGGCACTGTCTACCAAAATCAGCCCAGTGCGTGAGGGCACTATGTCCTCGTAGAAGATATCCAGGCGGCCCGGGCCACCGACCCAGCCGAGTATCCCGTAGAAGACCAGAAGCCCCATGAGCCCCAGCCAGAAGATTGGCATTGAATACCCGACAAGCGCGACCACACGGGCGATCTGATCGATCCACGATCCGCGCTTGACTGCGGCGATCACACCAAGCGGAACACCCAGAAATATTCCAATCAGAACGCCCAAAGTCGCCAATTCCAGCGTGGCTGGGAAGACGCGGGCAATATCCTGAGAAACCGGGCGGGCATTCAGAAGTGAATCGCCAAAATCGCCGTGCAGAACATCCCAAAGGTAATATCCAAATTGAACCAACAGCGGTTTATCAAGACCAAGCTGTTGATAGACCGCATCATAAGTCGATTGCGATGCGCGTTCACCGACGATTGCCAGCACCGGGTCGATCGGCATCACGCGACCGATGATGAAGGTCACGAAAAGCAGACCCAGCATTGTAATTGCGATAGTGCCAAGAGTTTTCAGGATACTCTTGATCCAATGGATAAGAGGCGCCGAGCGGCGCCCCTCAGTTGGTCTTTCGGCCAGTGCCATTTACTTGGTCACCTGCCAATACGACGCCGATGTAATCGCCTGACCGGTTGAGAAATTCGTCACGTTTTCACGCAGGGCCGATTGCTCAATCTGCTGGAACATGATGACAAACGGCGAAGTCTCGCGGAACTCAGCCTGGATTTCCTTGTACATGTCAGCGCGTTTCGCGGTGTCGTTTTCGATAACGGCCGCGTCCGTTTTGTCGGTCAACCCGCCGGTATCCCAAGAATTCCGCCATGCCAGCAATCCTGTGGCATTGGCTTCGTCCGAATTATCCGGGTTGTAGGCAAAGGTACCTGCGTTCGTCTGCGGGTCGGGATAGTCCGGCCCCCATGCGCCAAGATAAACATCCAATTCCCGCGCACGATACCGCGCCAGAATTTGTTTGGCGGTTCCCACGGTAATGTTCATTGTGATGCCAACCTGACTCAGCGCATTCTGTAGCGATTGGGCGATTTCGATCCGTTCCTGCGCTTCACGCACACCTACTTCAATCTCAAGCCCGCTTACACCTGCTTCATCCAGCAGGGCCTTGGCCTTTTCCACATCAAAGCTAAACGGCGTCTCGTCAGAGGCACCGAGATAGGTTTGGGGCAGGAAATTCTGGTGGATCGTGTATTGCCCTTTCAGGAAGCTGTCGCGCATCCCTTCATAGTCAACCAGATACTTGAACGCCTGCCGAACCTGAGGCTTGCTCAGCTCAGGGTGTTTCTGGCTCAGCGAAACATACATCAGGCGGCCCTTAAGCTCGTCTGCAATCTTTACGCCGGCAACAGATGAAGCGCCGGCAACATCTTCTGGATTCAGGTTGCGCGCGACATCGATATCACCACGTTCCAGCAACAGGCGCTGGCTGGCGCTTTCCTGAACGTGACGGACAACCACGCGCTCCATGGCCGGAGCACCCAAATAGAAATCGGGGTTCGACTTCAGTGTTACGCTTTCATTGGGTTTCCAGCTGACCAGGCTATAAGCCCCAGATCCAGCAGTATTGGTCTTGAGCCATTCATTGCCCAAGTCGCCATCCTTGTCGTGTTCCATCACCGTCTTCTTATCGACAATGCCGCCGATGGTAGCGGTCAGACAGTTCAGAACGAAGGATGTCGCATAGGGTTTGTCCGTCGTGATCGTCAGAGTGTTGCCGTCCGCGACAATCGTTTGTTCGACATTTTCCGGCGTGAACCCAAACTGAGTCAGGATAAAGGCCGGGGTCTTGTTTAGAATGATCGCCCGACGCAGTGAAAATTCAACATCTTCTGCCGTCACCGGATTACCAGAGTGAAAGGTCAACCCTTCCCTGATATTGAAGGTAATCGATTTGCCGTCTTCAGACACATCCCAACTTTCAGCGATGTCGGGCTGATAGCCAGCATCCAGATTGAGCGGGTCGAAGTTCACCAGCTTCTGATAGACATTCCGGCTGACATCCGAACCCGCAAACTCAAAGCTTTCGGCCGGGTCCAACGTCGTGATGTCGTCGATACGATGCGCGATAACCAGCATGTTCGGCGGCGTTTCGGCCATTGCCGAAGTCGAGGTCACGGCCAGCGCCAATCCTAGCGCCGCACCGGTAAGCAATCTGTTAAATGCGTTCATTTTGTCCTCTCTGTCATCAAGTCTTCACTAACGGTTACGAGCCCCAGGTCTTCTCAAGAACACGCAACCAGTTTTCGTGGCAGAGCTTCTTGATGAGCTCTTCGCCGTATCCATGGGTCACCATGGCATCTCTCAATCGAGGCAGCATCGAGATGTCCTTCACGTCGTCCGGCACGACCGCCCCGTCATAATCGGACCCAAGCCCGACCCGGTCTTCACCCATTATCCCGATCAGGTGGTCAAGGTGCTTCAGAACCTGCATCAACGGCACGTCGGACAGCATCCGACCATCCTCACGCAGAAACGCAGTGGCAAAGTTCAACCCGACCATCCCGTCGCTTTCCGCGATGGTGCGAAGCTGATCATCGGTCAGATTTCGCGCGTGCGGACAGATGGCGTGGGCATTTGAATGCGTTGCGACCAAAGGCGCATCCGAATACCGCGCTACATCCCAGAAACCTTTTTCATTGAGGTGGGACAAATCCAACATGATACCCAGCGCGTTGCATCGCTGCACAAGCCGCAGTCCATGGTCTGTCAACCCAGGGCCAGTATCTGGCCCCGATGGATATCTAAACGGCACACCATGGCCAAAAATGTTGGGTCGGCTCCACACGGGCCCAAGCGATCGCAACCCCGCCGCATGAAATACATCAAGCGAATGCAGATCTGCATCAATCGCCTCGGCGCCCTCGATGTGAAAAATGGCCGCCATCTGGCCTTGCGCCAAGCAGTTCCTGATATCCGAAACCGATCGAACCACTTTCAACGCCCCCAAACGTTCCAGTTCCAGCAGTATGGTAATCTGCCCCAGCGCTGCGGGCAGAGCATCTTCGGCATCAATATGATTGGGAAGCGGCAGGTCATAGCTGGGCCGGACCATTTCTTCCATTTTTGCATCGGCATCGATAGGCGAAGGCACCCAGACGGCAAAGAAGCCTCCGCCAAATCCACCGGCCGTGGATTTTACAGAGTCGATCGCGCCTTCGAGCCCGGTCAGGAAGCGGCCCGCTTTGGGCAGACCACCTGACGAGGCCAGTTTTGACAATACGTCGTTGTGCCCATCAATGATAAGAGGGAGGGTCCTCAAACTCGCTTTTCCCAGGCTAGTGTCATCTCGACACACGCTAACAGACGTAATCGTCATGATTGTAAAAAAACTTGATGAGTTTTACTCATAGAGCTAGTCGGAATCATGCGGGCGCCCAGCAATGAAGAAACCTCGCAACTGGCATTCTTTGCCGGAATACCAGGCGCTCCGTGCGCTCATGCAGTCTGGAACAACAGCCGCTGCCGCACGACAGCTCGGCTTATCTCAGTCCGCGGTCAGTCGCTCGGTCAGCAGCTTAGAGGATCGACTGGGCAGAACACTGTTCGAACGAGATGCAGGCAGATTGCGACCGACGCAAGAAGCCGTAAGGCTGAATATGCGATTGGATCCTTTGTTCGAGGCATTGGACAGGATCGATGGTCCGGGCGAAACTGTGCAGGAAACACTGCGCCTCGTTGCACCGCCCAGCTATGCTCATCGATACATCGTTTCCCTCATCGCCAGTTTCATTCGCGGGAATCCCGGTTTTTTCGTGAACCTTGAGGTGACAACGTCGGATATGGTCACGCTTGGCGTGCTTGAGAACCGATTTGATCTTGCCGTGACCGGGATTGAACAAAGCCGCGCTGGCATCAAACTTATACCATTTCGCGAGTCACCAGCCGTTTGCGTCATGCGACCCGAACATCCTCTGTCTGAACGCACCGTTCTGACGCCTTCAGACTTGCATGAGCAAGAGCTGATCGCGCTGACGTATCGACATGGGCGGCGCGGGCAGCTGGACCGGTTGCTTCATCAAGTGCGCGCTAAACCGAGGATCGTTGCCGAAGTTTCAACCTCATTCGCCGCTGCCGACATGGCGCGCGAAGGATTGGGGCTGTCTGTTATCAATCCCTTTCCCGTCTACCATTACCGATCTCCCGACCTGGCATTTGTCCGATTTGAATCTCTTATGCGGTACCGGGGCCATTTTGTGGTCTCTGATCAAAAACCGGTTCCAAGGATCGCACGGGCATTCATGCGGCATCTGCGATTGAATACCCCTCCGGACCCTTTCTCTGACCCGAGGTAATGAAATCTTTCCAAAGGTCTTCAATGGCAATACGCCATGTGACCGCCCAACAGGGAAGATTTTGGAGGAGGGTCGAGGTACGGACCTGTCATGGCTACGTGCACAGTTTGGTATGAGTAACGTCCGCAAACGTGGGTTTCTTCGTCCTTATGTATCTCAGGCCGTATCACCCGGTATGCGGTTCGTTCATAAGGCTCGTTAGAATCTCCGCCCAAAACCCGCTTCTGATTTCCCTACGTTTCCAGGCGAAGCTGGCGTATCATTCTCTCGCTCAAATCTTAGGAAGGAATACCTAGATGGCGGATTGTGCGAAACTGCACCCCGGCGAAACCTATTCCGGGAAACAGGGGTTCGATTACTTCGAAGGCATCGCCAGACAGACGGTAGGAAGCCAAGCTATCTGCATGCATCTGCTCACGGTCCCGCCCGGAGGGCGCGCCAGGGCGCATAAACATGAGACACATGAAACCGCGATTTATGTGATTTCCGGGTCTGCTAAGATGTATTGGGGCGACAGGCTAGAACACGTTATGGAAACGCAAGCAGGAGACCTGATCTATATACCATCAAACACTCCGCACCTTCCGTTCAACGATGGGAATGAACCCGCAGTTGCAGTTATCGCACGCACGGACCCGAACGAACAGGAAAGCGTTGTTCTGATGCCGGAACTTGAAAGCCTTGTACCAGGGTGACGCAAAATACCGTTGGGGACCAGCAGCGCAGTTTTTTCTCCCCTGTTGCTTCCAGAGTGCTTTGAGTTGTGCAGTGGCCCTGAACGCAGAAAGCGCCCCAAGGGGCGCTAAGTGTTTGATATCTGACTTGAAGTATTGGTTGCGGGAGCAGGATTTGAACCTGCGACCTT